>NZ_JBSGDD010000073.1:0-39026 GCF_053602195.1 Kitasatospora sp. NPDC004531
CCGGCGGCTGCGCCGGGGCACGGTGCGGCCGGGCGCGCGGCGGCCGGGCCGGTGTCCGAGGGTCACCGGCCCGGCGGGGACGGGCGCTTGCTGAATCGTTTCGTCACGGACACCCGTCGGGGCCCAGGGGTGTGCACTCACGTTCGGGCATAACGACCGAACCCCGGGGTGGTCACGGTGCCCGTCCAGCAGGTGCGACGGCAGCCGCGTCCCGCCGAGGAGCGTCAGCCGGTCGTGGCGTGGGTGGCGGCGACGGCGCGGGCGTGGTCGAAGGCGCGCACCGGGTGCGGGGTGGTGGTCCACGGGTGGGCGCCGCACCAGGGGCCCAGCTCGCGGAACTGCTCCAGCGCCAGGGCGGGCTGCCGGGAGACCAGCGCGAAGTGGGCCAACAGGTGCCGCAGCAGCGGCACCTGGTCGTTCGGCGCGGGTACGGCGGTCAGCGCGGACGCCACCGCGGGCAGCACCTGGCGCAGCCGCCGCACGGGCGGCAGGCCGCGCAGGCCGTGCCGCTGCTCCAGCTCGGTCAGCGCCTGGAGGTACAGCCCGGGCAGCGCGGAGCCGGGCGGCGCGGTGCGCACGGCCCGCTCGGCGAAGCGCAGCATCAGCGCGTCGCTGCCGTGCCACTTGGCGCACCAGTACTGCATGGCCTGCCAGTGCCCGGCCACGTGGTGCGGCGCGCGGGACGTCAACTCCCGCCACACCGCCCGGAATCCGCGCCGGGTGAGCGGCACGCCGCGCGCCGTGGCGACCAGCACCACCCACGGGGCGGGGTCGCGCGGGTCCAGCTCGGCGGCCTCGCGGGCGGCCGCGTTCGCCTCGGCCAGCAGCGCCTTGAAGGCGGCCAGCCGGTCGGCCGGCACCTGGTGCGCGAAGGCGCTGCCGCGCACCTCCCAGGCCCGCTGCACCAGCAGCCGGGCGTGCACGGTGGTGGCGGCGCACGCCTCGGTGCCGGAGCGCCGCCACTCGGTGAGCCAGCCGTCGCGTTCGGCCGCCACCCGGGTCAGGAAGTCCAGCCGGGACCAGCGTTCGTCCCAGTCGTCCCCGGCCGCCGTCACGTACGAGGCGGCGGCCCGCCAGCCGCCGGCCAGGCAGGAGTCGACCAGCGCCTCCAATTCCTTCCGACGCAGGAGCGGGAGCGGGGGTCCCGCGCGCCCCGGATCCAGCTCCGCGCTGGGCACCAGCCCGAAGCGCGGCGGATCGAACCCGTCGGGGACGGTGTCCACCGGCGGTTGCGCCGACGCGGGCAGGTCGGCGATGCCGCCGTTCCACCGCCGACGGGTCAGCAGCGAGAGCAGCAGGGCGATGCCGAACACCAGAGCGGGGGTCATGTCGAGAATGATCTCGCACCTCGGCGGCCCCGGGGCACGGGGCCGTGTCGGAGCGGGGCCGGGCGAGGACTACCGTGGGGGCACGCACGGGTGGCGCTCGTCCGATGAGCCGACCGGAACGCCCGCCCGCGGCCCGCGCCGCGTCCCGGTTCGGCGGGTGACGGCGGTGGCGGCCTCGACCACCGCGGCGACGACAGCACTGACGACAGCACCGACGACAGCGACGAGAGCGAGCCCCAGATGCCCCTTGCGGCCCCCGATGTGGCGCGACTGTTCACCCCGGGCAGCGAGTACGACTGCGGCAGCGACCGGACGGCCACCGTGATCGCCCTCCCGTCAGCCGAACTGGCGCTGCCCACCGGCCGGTTGGTGGCCTGCGACCCGGTCGCCGGACTGGCCGACGAGAACGAGCCGTTCCTCGCCGCCGTCCCGCCGGGCCGCTACCCCGTCACGCTCGCCGTGGTCGAGGTGCGCAACGCGTACGGCCCCGGCTCGTCCGACACCCGGATCGCCGCCGCCCTGCTGCGGATCGACGAACGCCCCGCCGTGCGCTGGCAGTTGGCGCTGAGCGAGGGCCAGGACGAGCAGCGGCTCGGGCCCGGCGACTTCTACGGGTACGGCGTGGACGCGGGCACCGGCTGCTTCCTGGACGCCGCCGCGGTCGGCCCGATCGGCGAACTGGTCGAACGGGACGACGACTTCGTCATCGACGCCGTCCACGACGCCGCACACCGCCCGGCCACCGTCACCGACCCGGTGACCGGCCACACCATGGTGGCCTTCACCACCGGCTGGGGCGACGGCCACTACCCGACCTGGGTCGGACACGGCGCGGACGGTCACGTGGTCGGCTACGTCAGCGAGTTCTTCGTCATACCGGCGGCCGGGCGGGGCAGCGCCGGGGGATGAGCCGAGGTCAGCTCGGGACCGGGCCGGACAGCGCCGCGCGGAGGGACTCGACCACGGCGGGCGGGGCGGTCCTGGTGGAGCCGGCCTGGTAGGGCGGCTGCGGGTCGTACTCGGTCAGCAGCTGGATGCGCTGGGCGGTCTCGTCGTCGCAGATCCGTCCGACCAGGTGCAGGCCCAGGTCGATGCCGGACGAGACGCCCGCCGCCGTCGCGTACTTGCCGTCGAACACCACCCGCTCGTCCACCGGCTCCGCCCCGAACGCGGCCAGCGCCTGCGGCACGAACCAGTGCGTGGTGGCGCGACGGCCCTTGAGCAGGCCCGCCGCCGCGAGCAGCACCGAGCCGGTGCACACCGAGGTGGTCCAGGTGGTGGTGGCGTCCACCGCCCGCAGCCACTCCAGCAGCTCCGGGTCCTCCTGCTGCACCCGCGAGCCCGGACCGCCCGGGACGAGCAGCAGGTCGGCGGCGGTGACCTCGTCGAGCGCGGCGTCGGCGGTGAGCGCCAGACTGCCCAGGTCGGCCCGGACCGGCCCGCGCCGGGCGGCCGTGAACACCACCTCCGCCCCCGGCATCCGGGCCAGGATCTCGTACGGGCCGACGGCGTCCAGGGCGGTGAAGCGGTCGTAGAGCAGGATGGCGATCTTCATCGGGTGCCTCTCTTTCGATTGACCGGACGTCTTGACCGGAAGTCAGGGACGGGTGGGTGCGGGTGCGCTGCGGAAGCGGCGGCGGTAGTCGAGCGGGCTGACGGACAGCGTGCGGGCGAAGGCGCGGCGCATCGCCTCCGGGTTGCGGTAGCCGCTGTGGCGGGCGATCTGTTCGATGCCCTCGTCGCTGTCCTCCAGGCGGCGACGGGCCATCTCCAGTCGGACGCCGTCCACGTAGCGGCCGGGCGTGGTGCCGGTCTCGGCGGCGAACACCCGGGCGAACTGGCGCGGCGACAGCGAGGCGCGGCGGGCCAGCGCCTCCACCGACAGGTCGGCGTCCGGGTTCTCGGTGATCCAGCGCTGCAGCTCGCGCAGCGGGCGGCGGACGGCGAGCTGGGCGGACAGCTGGGTGGAGAACTGGGCCTGGCCGCCCGGCCGGCGCAGGAACATCACCAGGTGCCGGGCGATGCCGAGCGCGAGCTCCCGGCCGTGGTCCTCCTCCACCAGGGCCAGCGCGAGGTCGATCCCCGCCGTCACCCCGGCCGAGGTGAGCACCCGCCCGTCCCGCACGTGGATCGGGTCCGGATCGACCGTCACCTGCGGGAAGCGCTCGGCCAGCGCGGCGCAGTACTTCCAGTGCGTGGTGGCGCGGCGGCCGTTGAGCAGCCCCGCCCCGGCGAGCAGGAACGCGCCCGTGCAGACCGAGGCGACACGCTCCGCGCCCGCCGCCAACTCGCCGATCCGCGCGATCAGTTCGGGCCCGGCCGTGAGACTCCCGGGCCCGCCCGGCACGAGCAGTGTGTGCGGCGCCCCGGCCTCCGCGAGGTCCTCGTCGGGCAGCAGGCCCAGCCCGCTGCCCGTCCGCACCGCGACCCCGCCGAGCGAGGCGGTACGCGTCCGGTACCCGGCCAGCGAGAGCACCTCCAGCGGCCCGGTGACATCAAGGCTCTGCACCCTGTCGAAGAGCACGAAGAGCACACCGCGATCACCCATGTCCCCAGCCTCGCAGCGCCCCGGGACGGCAGCAATGACGGATGTCCCACCTTTCCTGCCACCCCCGCCCTGCGGGCGGCCGGGGAGCCCTTCGCCCGGCGGGGGAGCCCTTCGCCCGGCCGGGGAGGGCGAGTTGTGCGTCCGGGGCGTCAGCGCGGCGCGAGTGCGGGCGACCCGCACGGGTGGTTTCAGGGGCGGGTGCGGGTGCGGCCGTAGTGGGCGAGGGCGTGGAAGGCGGACTTGGGTTCCCAGGGGAGGCCGGGGTGGGTGGCGGAGGGGCGGCCGGCAGGGAGGGGGCGGACGATGCCGAAGGAGGCGCGGTCGAAGTCGCGGGCGGGGTCGTCGGAGCCGGGGAGGTGGTAGTGGGCGAAGGTCTGCACGAAGGCGGCGTCCAGGCCGGACTGTTCGAAGACGGCGAGCAGGTCGAGCAGGTAGGCGGACTGCTCGTCCTCGTCGCGGGCGAGCGGTTCGGCGAAGTGGTCGGCGTGGCCGTGCTCGTCGAAGACCACGGCGCGGTCGCCGCGCGCGCCGAGGGCGGCGGCGCCGGTGAAGCTGCCGCAGCCGAACTCGGTGACGGCGGCGGGCCGGCCCTGGCCGGTCAGGGCCCGCAGGCCGGGGACGAGCAGCTCGGTGTTGGTGGCGTCGCGGTAGCCGGCGTCGGTGGCGACCACGTCGAACGGGGTCCAGTCGACGCCCTCGAACGGCAGCGACGCGTAGCCGATCCGCCCGCCGAAGACCGGCCGGACGGCTGTCAGGACCCGGGCCAGGAAGGCGTTCAGCGAGCCGTGCAGCTCGGGCAGCAGGCTGCGGAAGCGGGCCTGGTCGGCGAGGACCGCGGCGCGGGCGAGGTAGTCGTCGCCGGGCAGGAAGCCGTCCGTGAACAGCGAGATCTCGGAGCCGGTGAGCAGCACCACCTCCGCGCCGCCCGCCCGCAGCTTCTCGGCGCGCCCGGCGCAGTCGACCAGCAGGTCGAAGAGCTGCTCCTGGGTGAGCCCGTTGGTGAACGGCGAGAACCAGACCTCCAGTCCGGCGTCGGCGGCGTACCGGGCGGCCGTCTCCAGCCGGTCCGGCTCGGCGCCGGTGACGCGCACCGCGTCGCAGTGCAGCTCCTCGCGGATGACCAGCATTTCGCGGCGGACCGTCTCCGGGTCGAAGGGTTCCCGGGTGGTGGTGTCGGCGGTGCTGCGGAAGCCGGTGTCGTAGGTGATGCCGAAAACGCGCACGGCGAAGCCGTCCTCTCCTGGTGCGAATAGGGTACGCCACGTACCTTACGACGAATTGGGTACGGGCGGTACCTTGCTCGGGCGGGGACGTACCATTCGCTCGAAGACCGGCGGGCGACGAGCGGGAGACGGGCAGATGGCAGCCACCAGGCGGCGCGGCGCCGAACTCGAGGACGCGATCCTCACCGCCGCCGGCGAAGTCCTGCTCGAACAGGGCGTGGCCGGACTCACCATGGACGAGGTCGCCCGCCGGGCCAGCACCAACAAGAACGCCCTGTACCGGCGCTGGCCGCACCGCACCGCGCTCGCCGTCGCCGCCTACCGCCGCCTCGCCGCCACCGAGACCCGGCCGCCCGACACCGGCAGCCTCCGCGAGGACGCCCTCGACCTGCTGCGCCGCGCCAACTCCACCTGGTCCTCCCCGTTCGGCGAGATCCTGCGCGGCCTGCTCGCCGCGGCCGGCGGCACGCCCGAACTCCTCGCCGAACTCCGCGACCCCGACCGCCCCGACCCGCTCGACGACGCCTGGCTGACCGTCCTCACCCGCGCCGCCACCCGCGGCGAGGCCCCCACCACCGCCGCCCACCCCCGCGTCGCGGCCACCCCCATGGCCCTGCTCCGCACCGAATACCTGCTGCGCGGCGCCCCGGCCGTCCCCGACGAAGTCCTGGTGGAGATCGTCGACGAGGTCTTCCTCCCCCTGGTCCGCGGCCGGGGCGACCTCCCGGGCGAGTGAAGCCGGGGAGTTGACGCAGCGGCCGTAGCCCCGGGAACGCCGACGCCGGGCAGTCGCGGGTGGGAGGCGGCGACTGCCCGGCGGTGGGTGGGGGCGTGGGGGTCAGAACTGGGTGGCGACGGTGACGTTGGTGAAGTCGGTGGCGGCGTAGAGGCTCAGGTAGTGGTAGCCGGCGGTGGGGTTGGTGACGGTGACGGTCTGGGTGGTGGAGCCGGGGGTGGTGGAGGAGGCGGTGAAGGCGCTGGGGGAGGCCCAGGTGGCGTCGTTGTAGTAGAGGTAGGCGGTGCCGGTGCCGCCGCTGGTGGTCACCTTGAGGGTGCTGGTGCCGGCCGGCAGGTAGACGTACAGGTAGTCGATGCCGCCGGCGGCGCGGGTGCGGCCGGTGCGCTGGCAGTTCTGGCCCATCGCGTCGGTGCGCTGGTCGGTGCAGGTCGGCAGGGTGGTGCCGCCGCTGCTGCCGGTGGTGACGGTGACGCCGGCGGGCGTCGAGGTGGAGCGGCCGGTGGAGTCGGTGACGGTCAGCGCCACGGTGTAGGTGCCGGCGGCGGCGTAGGTGTGGGACGGGTTGCGCTCGTCGGAGGAGCTGCCGTCGCCGAACGTCCAGTGCCAGGAGACCAGCTGGGCAGGCGAGTTGGTGACCACGGAGCGGTCGGTGAGGGTGACGGTGGCGCCGTCCACCGACTTGTCGAAGAGCGCGGTCGGGCCGGTGGCGAAGCAGGCGCCAGCGGCGCACTGGGTCAGCCAGGCGTCGAAGTCGGCGTCGTAGGAGGTGCCGAGGCCGTTGTAGACCGCGTAGCCGCCCTGGTAGTCACCGGTGCGGAAGTGGCCGAGCATGGCGGTGACGTCGGCCGGGTGCTTCTCCAGCATGTAGCGCACCGCGAGGTAGCCCCACGGGTAGACCCGGGTGGAGTCGGAGTTGAGGTAGGTGTTCTGGAAGATCGTGCTCAACTTGTAGGTGTGCTTGGCGGCTTCGGCCATCGCCTGGGTGTCGGTCACGCCCCGGTAGGCGTAGGACTCGTACTCGGCGACGCCCTCGATCCACCAGATGTCCGGGACGGACGTCTCGGTGGTGAAGTTGCCCTTCAGGTCGTAGATGTTGTCCAGGTAGTGCGTGTACTCGTGGTTGAGGTTCCACACGTTGCCCGGGAAGTCGTCGTTCCACGACTTCTGGTACATGATCGACACCGGCTTGTTGGTCGGGTCGGTCGGGTCCATCAGGGTCACGCCGCCGTTGTCGGTGGAGTTGTTCCAGATCGCCCACGAGTAGGTCTGGTAGTCCAGGGCGCTGGCGAACACCGGCAGGTCCAGGGTGGTCCCGAACTGGCCGGGGATCGGCCCGTTGTCCTTGACCAGCTTGTGGAAGAACGCGTCCTCGCCGCGCAGGCTCTCGCACACCGGCTGCAGCTGGGCCACCGTCAGGGCCTGCGCGCGCAGCGTCTTGTTGTCGCAGACCAGGACGTTCGGCAGGACGGCGCCGATCAGCTTGTTCGGCAGGTCGCAGGTGCCGTACGTCGAACACTGGCCGCGGTCGTACTCGTTGGCCTGGAAGGCCACGTGCACGTACAGCGGGCCGCTCGGGCCGGTGATCGGCGTCGAGTCGAGGATCTGCTTGATCAGCGGCCGGGCCGCCGCCTCGATCGTCGGGCTGTCGCCGGACATCCGGGCCAGGTCGTTGCCCGCGTTGACGTCCAGGAAGGCGTTGGCCGTGCCCAGCAGGTCCTTGTGGTTCAGGGTGAAGTTGCCGAGGGCGCCGATCAGGGAGGTGTCGGCGTTCAGCGCGTTGACGAAGTCGGGGTTCCAGTTGCCGCGCCACAGCGGGGCGAACAGCACCGCGTTCGCCGCGTTCACCATCTTCGGGTACGCGTTCCAGCTGTTGCCGTAGCTGTTCAGCACCTGCTTGTAGGTGCCCAGGTAGCTCGCCTGCACGTTGGCGCTGTCGGTGAGCACCAGCACGTCGTACAGCACGATGCCGTTGGCGTCCGAGACGTCCTTCCAGTGCTGGCCCGCGAAGTAGGTGTCCAGGCCGGCTTTGACGGCGGCGGTCAGCGTCGAGTCGTAGCCGCCGACCGAGCCCGCGTTGTACGACTGGACGTAGTAACCCGCACGGAGGAACTGCACCAGCTGCAGGATGTTGGCGCCGTTGGTGCCGTCGTACGTCGCGGCCAGGGACTTGAAGGCGTTCGCGACGGTCAGCATGTTCGCCTGCTTGAAGATCGCGCCCGC
This sequence comes from Kitasatospora sp. NPDC004531, assembly GCF_053602195.1. Lineage (NCBI taxonomy): Bacteria > Bacillati > Actinomycetota > Actinomycetes > Kitasatosporales > Streptomycetaceae > Kitasatospora > Kitasatospora sp. NPDC004531. The sequence continues at coordinate 8,059 of NZ_JBSGDD010000073.1, forward strand.
GTCGCTGCCCGTCACGTTGTACAGCGTGCCGAGGCAGGCCGTGGTCGATCCCTTGACGTACGCCACCAGGTCCGCGCCGGAGCGGCCGCCGAAGTCGGACGGGGCGCAACTCTGGCCCGCGGCGAGGCTGTTGGCGGCCTTGGGGGTGACGCTGCCGCCCGGGCGGGGGGTGGTCTGGACGGCGGTGCCGGCGGGCTGCCCCATCACCTGCTGGCCGAGCAGGGCCGGGGGCAGCGGGGCCGAGACCGGGGCGGGGGAGTCCGGGCGGGCCGCGACGATCGGGCCGAGCGGCTTGGGGACGGCGCCGCCCGGGGCGTTCGGGTCCAGGGTGTCCGCGGCGGAGGAGGCCGGTGCCGCGGCCCGGTCGGCCGGTGCCGCGGCTCGGGCGGCCGGTCGGTCGGCGGCGGCCGCGAAGGCCGGGGCGGGCAGCAGGGTGGCCGCCGTGGCACAACCGGCGAGCAGGCCGGCCGCCAGCGCGGGCAGGGGTATGCGCACTGCTTCTCCTGTGGGGGGAGGGGGAGTTCGAGGAGTCGCATGCATCGTGGCACCGGAGTCCGCGTCAGAACAATGTCACAGGTCATATGACATTGCACTGCGCCGGCATAACACCGGTGGGGAGTTCTTGGCGCGGGCCCGGGCCGGTCAGGTGCGCGGCGGGCGGAACGTGCGGCTCGCCCAGGCGTGCAAGTGCGGTGCCTCGGCGGCGAGTTCGCGGTACGCGGCGGTGGCCGCGCCGAACACGGTGTCGGCGAGCGCCGGGCCGACGGCGGCCCGCCGCCAGCACAGCACGTACCGCAGCCACAGCGGCGCGCCGAGCAGCGGCTTGACCAGCACCCCCGGGACGGGCGGCGTGCTTGCCGGGACCAGCGCCGTCCCCAGCCCCGCCGCGACCAGGTCGAGCGCCTCCCGCCGACCGTACGGGAGCCGCCGGACGGTGGCCGGGGCGAACGACGCCGACTCGCAGGCCGCCCGGACGACGGCCGGCCAGGCGGCGCCGTCGGCGGAGGGCAGCAGCCAGGTCTCGGCGGCCAGGTCGGCGAGGGCCGGTTCGGCGTGGTGGCGCAGCGGGTGGGCGGCGGGCAGCGCGACGAACACCGGCTCGGTGGCGAGGACGCGTGCGGCGAGCGCCGGGGTGGGGCGCAGGCCGGAGCCGGGATGGTCGAGGACCAGCGCGAGGTCGAACGGCCCGTCGGGGTCGGCGGGGTCGGCCGGGCAGGCGGGGAGCGAGAAGCGGAGCTCGGGCCGGAGTTGGCGGGTGCGGGCCAGGGTGCCCGGGAGCAGCGCCGGGCAGTCGGTGGCGAAGCGCAGTTCGCGGTGCGGGCGTCGGCCGTCGGCGGCGACGGCGTGGCCGAGCCGGTCCACCCGGGAGAGCACCTCGCGGGCGGCGGCGAGGACCTCCGCCCCGAAGGTGGTCGGCACCACGCCGGTGGCCGTCCGCTCGAACACCACCGCACCCAGGTGGAGCTCGATCCTTCGCAGTTGGGTGCTGGTGGCGGGCTGGGACGCGCCGATGGCCGCCGCCGCCCGCCCGACGCTGCCGCTGTCGGCGATCGCGCAGAGCACCCGCAGGTGCCGCAACTCCAACTCCACGGGCCCGGCCCTCCTCGCCAGCGGCGTGGCAGTGTTATTTCACACGCAACATGTCAGATGGTGCCGATCACCTTCTCTGCTGGTCGGTGTCACGTCAAGTCCGGGGTGGGCGGCGGCGGCGCTCAGTGCGCCGCGGGCGTGCGGAAGGAGATCCAGACGTCCGGCTCCGCCTCCGGCCGTCCGGGCACCTCGCGCCGCTCCTCCGTCCACGCCTCGCCCGCGATCCGGCCCGCGGCCTTCCGCCAGAACCGGGCGCCCGCCGCGTTGCTCTCCTGGAACGGGATTTGCCACGCCCCCGGATGCCGGCCCACCACCTCCTCGACCGCCCGCAGCCCCGTACCGTTCCGCCGGGCGGCGCGCACCACGAAGAAGCTGTTCACCACCCGGGCCGGGCCGTTCAGCCCGCGCACGAACACGAAACCGACCGGCCGGTCCGCGTCGGCGGTCAGCAGGTACGGCGCCCAGTCGGGATCGCCGAACGCACTGCGGAGCCGCTCCTCGCGGAAGGTGCCGTCGGCGTTGGGCAGATGGCCGTTGAACTCCGACATGTCGTGGCTGAACAGCAACCACAGCCGCTCGACGGTGGGACGGTCGGCGGGGCCGGCGAGGCGGACGGAGAGATCGGGCACACGGGCTCCTCGGGGAGTGGGGCGATCGCTTGGCCTTCACTCCCTATCAGATGCGGCCGGTTCAATTCGCTTTTGTTGCAGGCTGATTGGGAATCGGATGGTCCTGGTACCACTCGGTTCCCAGCAGGCGGGCGCGGTCGGCGGGGGAGGCGGCGGCGAGGCGGCCGGGGAGGGCGCCGCGAGTCACCTCGGAGCGGTGGGCGAAGACGGCCGCGAGCTTGCGGGGCAGCCAGGGGGTGACGTCGAGGGCCTCCACCGTCGCGTCCGGAACGCTGTACGGGGTGCGGCCCGGACGCAGCAGGAGGTCCCCCAACTCCCGTGCCACGCTGTCCGGATGGGTGGCCAGCAGCAGACGGCGCACCGCCCACGGCTCGCCGAGCTCGGGGTGCAGGCCGGGCAGGGCCGCCGCGTGGACGGCGAGCACCGTCAGCCGGTGGGTATGCCGATGGTCCGGGTGCGCCGTCAGCCCGCCGTACGCGTCATGGGTGACCACCCACGCGGGCCGGAACTCCCTGATGTGGGCGACCAGTTGCCCGACCGCCTCCTCCAACGGCGCGTCCAGAAGGCGCGGCCGCCCGGGCGCGGACTCCGGCACCTTGGCATCCGCGTAGCCCAGCAGCCTGGGCTCCCCCGCCCCCAACTCCCCCAGCGCCCGCACGAGTTCAGGCACCCGATGGGTACCCTCCGCCCACGTCGCCGTGACCACCCCCGTCCGCGCTCCGGCCTCGGCATGCCGGAGCAACAGGCCGCCACCGGAGAGGGATTCGTCATCCGGATGCGCGAACACACCGAGCACGCTGGGGAGTTCCATGCTGCACCGCCTTCACGGGGGATTGACCTGCGGTTCTTGGACCAGCTGGACGTGAACCAGTTCGCTCCGGCTCAATCAAGAGTCCGTCAGCCATTCGTCCACCGTGCCGCTTTCACGGTGGAAGTACCCGCGATGGGGGGCTCGGTGCACCCGACCGTCTCCCCGGTGGGCAGAGCCGGCGAGGCGGTGGCGTGACGCCCGTGGTCGTCACGGTCACGGGCGGGGGTGGTGCGGGCAGTGGCAGAGGGTGTCGTAGGTGGTGGTGGCGGCGGCCGCGAGGTCGGGGGCGATCGTGCGGTGGGGTTCGCCGGCCAGCAGGCGGCGGCGGTACTGCTGGTGGGTGGCGCGGTGGGCGGCGGTGAGGGCAGCGGCGAGCAGCGGGGCGGCGGGGGACGGGGGGAGGGCCTCGGCGAGGGCGCTCTCGGCGCGTTCGGCGATCTCGCGCTCGCGGGCGCGCAGCGCGGGGCTGGCCTCGACGGCGCGGAAGAAGGCGGCGTCGCCGAGCGCGGGGCGGGGGCCGAGCAGCGCGGCGCGCAGGTCGTCGCGGAGGGCGGCGGCGGGGCAGGCGCCGGGCGGGCGTTCGCGGACGACGGTGGCGAGGTGCTGCTCGACCTCGGCCTGCCGGTCGAAGAACAGGTCCTCCTTGGTGGCGAAGTAGTTGAAGACCGTGTTGGTGGAGACGCCCGCGTGCCGGGCGACCTCCGCGACGGTGACCTGGTCGAAGCCGCGTTCGAGGAACAGTGGCAGTGCGGCGTCCGCGATGGCGGTGCGGATCTGCTGCTTCTTGGTCTCACGAAGGCCCATGCGGACGATCCTAGGCGCGCCCGCAGAATGGTAGGGTCACTGAAAATTTGGTGTCACACCAAAAATATGGGGGTCAAGTGAACAGCAGGCAGGGGCAGTTCAGGTTCGGCATCTACCCGGGGGCGCTGCTCGGCGACGAGCGGGGCATCGTCCACCCCGTCACCCCGGACGACCCGCGCCGGGTGGCCGAGGCGCTCGACGCGTTGCAGGGCGCGGAGCCGGAGTTCCTGGTCCGGGTGTACCGCTCGTTCGCGTCCACCGTCACCGCGCCGGGGCAGACCCCGGACGGCTGGGAGGCGTACCTGCGCCGGCCGGGGCGGAGGGTCGACCTGGTGCTGCAGTTCCGTGAGCCGACCGGGAGCCGGGACGGCTGGGAGCGGTACGTGCGCGGGCAGGTGCGGGAGCTCGGGGCGCGGCTGGGGTCGGTGCAGATCTGCGAGGAGCCCAACTCGGACCTGCCGGTGCTGGACGGCAGCGTCCCGGGGGTGCGGGAGGCGCTGGTGGCGGGGGTGGTCGCGGCCAAGGAGGAGGTGCGGGCGCTGGGCCTGTCCGCCGAGGTCGGGTTCAACGCGGTGCCGTCCTTCGGCCCGGACGCGCCGTTCTGGGACGCGCTCGGCGAGCTCGCCGACGCCCGCTTCCTGGACGCGCTCGACTACGTCGGGCTGGACTTCTTCCCCGACGTGTTCCGCCCCGTCCCGGCCGAGCGGCTGGCGGACGCGGTGGCCTGGGTGCTGCACACCTTCCGCGCCTCGGACCTGCCCCGGGCGGGCATCCCGGCGACGGTGCCGGTCCGGATCTGCGAGAACGGCTGGCCCACCGGCCCGGGGCGCGGCGAGCCCGACCAGGCGCGGGCGCTGGAGGCGGTGGTGCGGGCGGTCGCGGGGCAGGCGGCGGCGCTGAACCTCGACGGGTACACGCTGTTCGCGCTGCGCGACGCCGACAGTCGGGGCGCGAGCCTGTTCCACGGCTTCGGCCTGCTGCGCGACGACCACACCCCGAAGGCCGCGTTCGACACCTACCGTCGGCTGATCGCCGAGCTCGGACCGCGGCTGCGGGAGCAGCTGACCGGTCGGTAGGTGAGCCGGCGTCAAGAGTTCGTACCGAAAAGAGACGGAGAGCATTTCGGGCGATTCCCGCCCTGTTGTGGATGATTCCGACCGTTCAGTTCCGGTTTCCGAGATGTTCCGACCGGGGCCATGCGCCGGTCCGCAAGGGGAGCGCTAGACTCCGAACGGCTCGGCCGGCGGCCCTGACGGATGGTTCGCGGGCCGGTCCGGCACCGGTCGGGGCTTCAGTTCGGGTGCTGGAACGGGCAGTTCGCGCGAGCCGACTCCGGCGTGCGGTGAACAGCCGCCGAGCAGCGGGGGTTTGATCCCCGGGCGGCTCATCGCGCCTGACCGGAAAGGGTGTTGGGACACCGCGGGTGGTGCCGTGCGGGCGCCCGACCGCCATGGCGGCTTTTTGGGTCGTTATACGGTGATACTAAGATCCATCCGTCAGAGTCCTCATCAGATTCGACCAGTTCTGAACGACTGGCGTCGTCTCCAAGGAGAATGCCCTGCGCACGCGCGCGTCTCGGCGGATCATCACGGGCCGGCTCTCGCTCCGGGCGACCCTGCTCGTGCTGGCGATCGTCCCCGGAGTGGCGCTGGCCGCCCTGTGGGCCGTCACCAGCGGACAGCTCCTGCTCGACTTCCAGCGCCAGGCCGCCCAGGGCCTGCTCGCGCAGGAGGCCGGCCAGCCGTCCAACATCGTGTACTACAACCTGCAGGAGGAACGGCGCCTGAGCGCCGACGTCCTCGCCTCGCACTCCGGCGTCAACGACGCGCTGCGCACCCAGCGCGCCAAGACCGACGAGGCTGTCAAGACCTTCCAGAAGCTGTCCGGCGTCGCCGCCGACAGCGCCCCGGCCGAGGTCCGCGACGCCGTCCGCGAGGCCCGCGCCGCGATCAACCAGCTGCCCGCCCAGCGCGCCCTGGTCGACAGCGGCAGCGACCAGCAGCAGGCCACGGTGTACACCTACTACACCGACCTGATCGCGGTCGACCTGCGGCTGTTCGCCGCCCTCAGCCACGTCGACAACGGCCGGATCACCACCATCTCGCAGCCGCTGGTCGACCTGTTCTGGGGCAAGGAGATGATCTCCCGCACCGACGCCCTGCTGGCCCGCGGCTGGCCCGTCGGCACGCTCAGCGTCGACGACTACCAGCAGGTCAGGCAGTCCATCGCCGAACAGGACTTCCAGTTCGGCACCAAGATCGCCCCCAACCTGCCCGCCGACCAGGCCGCGATGTGGCAGCGGATCAGCGGCAGCGAGGCCTGGCAGGGCAAGACCCGCGCCGAACAGGAGCTGCTCAAGCCCGCCGCGCCCGACCGCTCCGGCCGCATCACGCTCACCGCCGACCGCGACGTCTGGCGCCAGTCCATCGACGCCATCAACCCGCCGCTGGTCGAGCTGATGGAGTTCCGCACCGCCGCCGTCGTCGAGGAGGGCAAGAGCAGCATCATCAGCCTCGCCCTGCGCCTGGTCCTCACCAGCGTCGTCGGCCTGATCGCCGTCGTCGCCGTCGCCATCTCCACCTGGCGCCTCACCCGCACCCTGCGCCGCCGCATCGGATGGCTGCAGAAGCAGGCCGAGGACCTGGAGAACTCGCTGCCCGCCGTGGTCGAACGCCTCGGCAACGGCGAGCAGATCGACGTCGAGGAACACGCCCGCGCCATCGAGAGCGACCCGTGGGCCCGCACCGAGGACGAACTCGCCAAGCTCGGCCAGGCGTTCAACCTGGCCCGCACCAGCGCCCTGCAGGCCGCCGTCGCGCAGGCCGAGCAGCACCGCGCCTTCGAGCGGCTGCTCCAGCGCATCGCCCGCCGCACCCAGCTGCTGATCGGCCAGCAGCTCAAGAAGCTCGACGAGCTGGAGCGCAAGCACGAGGACCCCGAGATCCTCGACGGCCTGTTCGACCTCGACCACCTCACCGCGCGCCTGCGCCGCTACGAGGAGAACCTGGTCATCCTGGCCGGCGGCACCCCGCACCGGCGCTGGCGCAAGCCCGTCCCGCTGCTGGACGTGATGCGCGCCGCCCAGGGCGAGGTGCAGGACTACCGGCGCGTCGTCATCGACCTCGACGGCAGCCCCTGGCTGTCCGAGCGCGCCGTCGGCCCCGTCGCCCACGTGCTCGCCGAACTGATCGAGAACGCGCTCAGCTTCTCCCGCCCGCCGAACCCGGTCGAGGTCCGGGCCGGCCGGGTCAGCCGCGGCGTCGCCATCGAGGTCGAGGACCGCGGACTCGGCATGGACGACGCGCAGATCGACGAGGCCAACGAACTGATGACGCGTCCGCCCCGGGCCGACGTGCTGGCCCGCGGCGACGACATCCGGCTCGGCTTCTACGTGGTCGCCCGGCTCGCCGACCAGCACGGCCTGCGGATCGAGTTCCGGCAGTCCGCGTTCGGCGGCACCCGCGTCGTGGTGCTCGTCCCCGACGAGCTGATCGTCCCCGACCCGACGGCCCGCCCGACCCTGGTCGCCGCGCCGCCCACCGGCGGCCTGCCCACCCGCTCGCGCGGCCAGGCGCTGGCCGGCGTCACCGGCCTCGCCGCGGTCCCCGACCGGGAGAACGCGCTGCTCGAACTGCACGCCGCGCCCGAGGAACTGCCCTACCCGCCCGTCCACGACCTGTACGGCACGGGCGGAACGTTCCCGCAGCACGAGCCCTACCCGCAGCCCGAGCAGTTCGGCGGGTCGCCCGAGCAGCACGGCAGCGCCGCGCACCCGCAGCAGCCGCCGTCCTTCCCGGCCGCGCTGCCGCCCGCCGAACCCACCGCCGCCCCCTACGGCCGCCCCGCCGTCGAACCCGCCCCGTACGGCGCGCCGACCGGCGAGGCCACCTACGGCGGCCCGGGCGGCGAGTCGTACCTCGTGCCCGCCCAGTACCGCCCCGAGCAGGCCCCCGGCGACCTGCCCGCGCCGTACCGCCCCGAGCCCGCCCAGGCCACGCCGTTCCCGGCACCGGGCGCCACCCCGTTCCCCGCACCGGGCGCCTACCCGGCCCCCGACCCGGCGGCCCCCGCCCCGTACGTGCCGCTCACCCCGGCGCTGCCCGGCGGCGAACCGCCCCTGCCGCGCCGCATCCGCCAGGCCAGCCTGGTCGACGAGCTGCGGATCGACCCGGCCACCGCGCCGGCCGCCCCCGCCCCGCCCCGCTGGGACGAGAACCCGCTGTTCCGACCGGCCCCCCGACGGGCCGGAGCAGCGGTCGGCGCCTTCCAGCGGCGCTCCAGGCAGGCGCGGGCCGAAGCCGCCCGGACGGGAGCGGACACCGCACCGCAGCCCGTCGAGCGGCCCGAGCCCGGCGACACCTGGAACACCAACCCCATCCCGACGAGAGAAGACCGGTCATGACGCGCACTATCGCCACCCACCAGGACCTCGATTGGCTGCTCGACGGCCTCGTCGACCAGGTGGCCGGGACGAGACTCGCTGTCCTGCTCTCCGACGACGGTCTCGTGGTCAGCCACTCCCGCACCATCGAGCGCTCCGACGCCGAGCGGCTCGCCGCCGTCGCCACCGGCCAGCAGAGCCTGGCCCGCGGCGTCGGCCAGCTGTTCGCCGGCGGCCCCGTCCACCAGGTGATCGTCGAACTCGCCGACCTGTGGCTGTTCGTGATCTCCGCCGGCCAGGGCACCCACCTCGCCGTCGTCGCCTCCCAGGACGTCGACGCCGAGGTCATGTCGCTGGCCATGCACAACCTCGTCCAGCAGGTCGGCCAGAAGCTCACCACCCCGCAGCGCGGCGACTTCGACGCGTTCGCCGCCCGGAGCGGGCAGCGCGGGTGAACTCCTACTGGGACGAGGACGAGGGGGACGACGGCGCGGACAGCATGGTCCGCCCGTACACCATCACCAGCGGCCGCACCGCGCCCGAGCGTGACGACTTCACCCTCATCACCCTGCTGACCACCGTGTCCGAACCGGTCGACGCCTACGGCGCGCCGGTCCGGCCCGGCCGGCTCCAGCCCGAGCACCGCATGATCCTCGGCCGGTGCCGGACCCCCGCCGCCGTCGCCGAGGTCGCCGCCGACCTCGACCTGCCGGTGTCCGTGACCAAGATCCTGCTCGGCGACCTCGTCGAACAGGGCCTCCTGACCGCCCGCGCCCCGATCTCGGTGGCCCGGGCCTCGGGCGGCGCCGACCGCGGCCTGCTGGCCGCTGTACGTGAGGGACTGAGGAGGCTCTGAGATGACGACCACCCAGGCGGGCGCCGCCGCGGTCAAGATCCTGATCGCCGGCGGCTTCGGCGTCGGCAAGACCACCCTGGTCGGCGCCGTCAGCGAAGTCGCCCCGCTGCGCACCGAGGAGTACCTCACCACCGCCAGCGTCGGCGTCGACGACCTCGCCGGCGTCGACCAGAAGACCACCACCACCGTCGCCCTGGACTTCGGCCGCATCACCGTCAGCCCCGAGCTGGTGGTGTACCTGTTCGGCACCCCCGGCCAGGAACGCTTCTGGTTCATGTGGAACGACCTGGTCAACGGCGCCCTCGGCGGCGTGGTCATCGCCGACACCCGCCGGCTGGAGACCAGCTTCGCGTCGATCGACTTCTTCGAGAGCCGCAACATCCCGTTCGTGGTCGCGATCAACTGCTTCCACGGCGTCAACACCCGCACCGACGAGGAGATCCGGGCCGCGCTCGACCTCGACCCGCACGTGCCGATGCTGGTCGGCGACGTCCGGGAGCGGACCTTCGGCCGGGACGTGCTGCTCGCCCTGGTCGACCACCTGATGGCGCTGCCGGTCGGCTGACCGGCAGCGACACAGCCCGGCATTCCCCCCGAACCCCATCGGAGAAGAGCATGGCAACACCCCTGCGCGTCCTCGTCCACGGCGGCGGCATCGGCGGCCTCAGCCTCGCCGTCGCGCTCGCCCGCCGCGGCCACACCGTCGAGGTCGCCGAACTCCGCGAGCAGTTCGAAGCCCTCGGCGTCGGCATCATCCAGCCCTCCAACGCCCTGCACGTGATGCGCGAACTCGGCGTCCTGGAGGCCTGCCTGGACGCCGGCTACGAGTGGCAGGTGCTGACCATCTGCGACCCGGCCGGCAACCCGCTGGCGAAGATCCCGCAGCCGCAGATGGACGGCGCCCCCGCCAACAACGGCATCCCGCGCCCCGCGCTCGCCCAGGTCCTCGGCCGGGCCGCCACCGAAGCCGGCGCCACCGTCCGCTTCGGCACCACCATCGCCGACCTCACCGACGACGGCGAGGGCGTGGACGTCACCCTCTCCGACGGCCACACCGGCCGCTACGACCTGGTGGTCGGCTTCGACGGCATCGGCTCCCCGCTGCGCACCCGCCTGTACGGCGACCGCTACCGCCCCGAGTACACCGGCTTCGCCAACTGGCGGGTCACCCTGCCCCGGCAGAGCGAGGTGCAGGGCGTGGTGATGAGCACCGGCAACCTGGCCGCGAAGGCGCTGCTCACCCCGATCACCGAGGAGCTGATGTACCTGGGCTCGGTCGTCGCCGAGGACGAGGACTTCCGCCCCGACCCGGAGCACGCCCACCACCAGCTCACCGAGCGCCTGGCCGGCTTCACCGGCCCGGTCGCCGAGGCGCTGGCCGCGATCACCGACCCGTCCACCGTGGTCTACTCGCGGATCTCCCAGGTCACCGTCGACGAGCCCTGGCACGTCGGCCGGGTGGTGCTGGCCGGCGACGCCGCGCACGCCTCCACCCCGCACCTAGCGCAGGGCGCCGCGATGGCCGTCGAGGACGCCCTGGTGCTCGCCCAGGAGCTCGACGCCGCCGACACCGTGCCCGCCGCCCTCCGGGCCTGGGAGGACCGCCGCCGCCCGCGCGCCATGTTCGTCCAGGCGCTGTCCCGGGCCGTCCTCAAGCAGGAGACCGGCACGCCCACCACGCCCGAGGAGGACGAACTCCTCAAGATCGGCATCCCCGGCGCGGCCCACGCGCTGGTGAAGCCGTACTGACCGGACCCGGTCGGACGAGCGAGGGGGCCGGGCGGTCGACCGCCCGGCCCCCTTCGGCTCCGCCGGTGTCAGCGGGCCTTGACGCAGGTGACCCAGCGGTTCGCGGCGAGCGCGTCGTCCGGCTCCGGCCGCGGCGCGCGGGCCAGGCCCGCCGCGTGGTCGAACGGGGTGCGGACGGTGACCGACCAGCCCAGCGCGCCCAGGTGCGCCGCGGTGTCCGGGCGGGGGCCCGGTGCGAACAGCGACAGCAGGTCGAGGCCGATCCGCTCCCGGGCCGCCGCGTACACCGGACTGGCCCGCACCTGGGCCGCCTCCAGGCCGAGCTTCACCTCGTAGGCCAGCGTCGAGCCCGGCGCGCTGAGCGCGGTCAGCGCGTCCGCGACGCCCAGCTCGGCCTCGGCCGGCAGGTACAGGAACAGGCCCTCGGCGAGCCAGGCCACCGGCAGCCGGGGATCGAGCCCGGCGTCCGTCAGTGCCTGCGGCCACTCGCCGCGCAGGTCCACCGGCACGGTGCGGCGGCAGGCCGACGGGACGGCCTCCAGGTCGTCCAGCACCCGCTGCTTGAACGCCAGCACCTCCGGCCGGTCCAGCTCCCACACGGTGGTGCCGGGCGGCCACGGCAGGCGGTGCGCCCGCGAGTCCAGGCCCGCGCCGAGCAGCACCACCTGGCGCACCCCGGCCCGCACCGCCGTCAGCAGGTGGGCGTCCAACACCCGGGTGCGCAGCGCGAAGTAGCTCGCCAGCCGGCCCCACAGCGGGTCGCCGGGAGGGATCTCCTCCGGGTTGCGCGGCCAGTCGGCGCAGCCCGGGTCGGCGCGGACGAAGTGCTCGGCGAACCGGTCGACGGCCAGCGCGTCGGGCCGGCGGGCCTCCAGCGCGCGGGCGTGCGCGACCAGCAGCGCGGTGCGGCCGACCCCGGCGGTGACGCCCGGGTCGTCCAGGACGGTGGCGGTCATCGTCACGACTGACCCGCCCTGGCGGTCGCGGCGGCGGCCTCTTCGGCGGCCGCGGCGGTGGGGGCGGTCGACTCCGGCCACGCCGGCAACTCCGGAAGCACAAAAGGTCGTTCGTCGTCCAGGTCGGTGATCCTGGCGCCGTACACGCGGGCCATGAAACGCAGCACGTCCTGGTCGGTCAGGTGGAGGGCGGCGGTGCAGTCGCGCAGCACGGTGAGGTGGAAGCCGCGCTGGAAGGCCGTCCGGGCGGTGGAGTCCACGCACACGTCGGCGAACAGGCCCGCCAGTACCAGGTGCTGGATGCCGCGCTCGCGCAGGTACGGTTCGAACGCCGGGTCGAGGAAGGCGTCGAAGCAGGCCTGCTTGGTGAACACCTGCTCACCGGGGAGCGGCACGGCGCCGTGGAACTCGGCGCCCCAGCTGCCCTCCAGGCACTTGGGCCGCTTGCCGAGCGCGGCGTCGCGCCGCCGCCAGGCCGGCCCCTGCAGGGCGACGTCGCCCAGGAAGCGGACGAACAGCACCTCGACGCCGAGCGCCCGGGCCCGCCCGACGGCGGCGGCGCTGCGTTCGGCGACCCGGGCCAGCCGGGCCGGATCACTGGGGAAGCGGGCGGCGGCGACCGGGCCCGCGCAGAAGTCGTTCTGCAGGTCGACGACCACCAGGGCCGTTCCCGCGCTGTCGGTGCCGGTGCTCATCGGGCGCCCGCCCGATCGGTGCCCGCGGCGGCGGCGACCCGGTTCGCACCCGACCTGGCGGCGGGCACGAAGGGCTTTAACGCGACGGCGAGTTCGCTCAGCACCGCGTCCACCACCTCGGTGGTCTTGGCGGTGCCGCCCAGGTCGGGGGTGCGGGCCCCGTGCGCCTGCGCGGCGGCCAGCGCCGTCTCGACGGCGGCCTCGGCGCCCGGACAGTTCGCGTGCCGCTCGGCGATCCGGGCGGCGGCCCGGACGGTGGCGACCGGGTTGACCACGTCCAGGCCGGCCAGGTCGTCGGCGGAGCCGTGCACCGTCTGGTACTCGGTGAGCCCGTGCAGCTCCGGAAGGAGGTTCACGTTCTCGGTGCAACGATTCTCCTGCCGCTCCGAGCCGTACCGGTCGAGCAGCACCACGTGCATGATGTCGGCCCATTCGTTGCCCGCGATCAGCACGGTGCGGTCCTCGGGGCCGTGGGTGATCAGGTTGCGGTTGACCGTGTCGGGCTGGAACAGCGCGATCTCGATGCCGAGTTCGGCGGACAGCTCGCCCCGCCAGTCGTCCAGCGCGCCGTCCAGCAGGTGGAACTTGTACGCCATCTGCACCTTCGCGGGGCCCTCCGGCCACAGGTCGCGGGCCCGGCGCACCGCGTAGCGCACCACCCGCTCGGTGACCGCCCGGCTGAACTCCATGGTGCGCACCACCTTGCCGGGGGTGTGCCGGTTCTCGCCGGTGTAGAACCCCTGGGCCTGGTCGCGGACCAGCAGCAGCCGGGCGCCGTTCGCGGACAGCTGCTCGACCTTGACGGCGGCCAGGCGCTGGCGCACCAGGTACAGCGACTGGGCGTTGATCGCGGTGCGGAAGACCGCCCGGACGCCGGCGGCGGCCTGCTCGCGGCAGAACTGCTCGTAGTGCGCGGCGTCCTGCGCGGTCAGGCGGGTGATCTCGGCGGTGTCGGCGCACTCGGCGCGCAGCGAGACGTACGAGTGGTAGAGCCGCGGTGACCGCACCAACTCGGCCTCCACACCGTGCAGTCGGGTGATCCGGCGGAGCACCCGCTCGAAAACGGGGGCGAGGTCCGGTCCGGTGCCGCGGCCGACGGCCAGGGCGATGAGCGGTGCGGTCAAAACGGGCTCCTTCAAAACGGGTGAAGAGGTCAGACCGGGTTCGCGACCAGGCGGTCGCCGGCGATGCCGACCTTCTCGGGGGAGTAGTAGTCGCGGATGCCCTGCGCCCACACCTCGACCGTGATCCGGTCGGTGGCGTCGGGCTTGAAGGCGTCGAACAGGGCCTCGATGTTGGGCTTGTCGAAGCCGATGGCGGTCATCAGGGCGAGGAAGCGGGGACGTTCGATCAGGCCGTCGTCGTCCGGGTCGCCGAGCTTGGCGAGCGCGTCGGCGAACACGGCGGCGGTGGCGCCGAACAGCTCGGGGTTGAGGACGAAGCCGCGGAACTCGGTGGGCGTGACCAGCCCGTTGCCGTCGATGTCCAGCGTCTTGGCCATCACCTCCCAGTAGTTGCTGATGCTGTCGGCCAGCGCCTGCCGGTCGGTCTCCGATGAGTCCTCGGCGACCTCCAGGACGCGCTCGGTCATCAGGTCGAAGTCCTCGGCGTCGAGCACCCCGTTGTCGTTGGCGTCGAACAGGGTGAACACCAGCGCGGCCCGCTGGTAGGCCAGGTGTGGCATGGACGGCCGTCCCTTCCTCGCGGCGGCCCGGCCTCGGACGGCCGGACCTGCACCCCCGAGACGGGCGGCCGCCCGGCCGGGGCTCCCACTCTCCTCCATCCAAACGCCCCAAGTGGCCGAAAATGATGAGACATCACCCCGTGGAGTGATGAATTCGACGTGGGTGACCTTGGTCACGTCCAGTCAAGGCCTGAATTCGGCTGACGTGGCGTCAGATTCGGTACCGAGCTGCACCGGAGCGGTCGAAGAGTGTCAACGGTGTGTCCGCGATCACGTTCGGGCGGCCTCCGTGAGGGGCACCACCGCTGGTCAGCGGGGGGACCACCCCGCCGCCGGCGGGGCGGCCGAAGCTAGCATGGGGGCGCCTAGCTCGGCCTACCCTCGAAAGTTGAATTGTGACTGTCAACGACGACGTGTTCACGGACTGGAAGAACCGCGAGGAGCTCGCGGAGTCGATGATCCCGATCATCGGGAGGCTGCACCGCGAGCGGGACGTCACCGTCCTGCTGCACAGCCGATCCCTGGTGAACAAGTCGGTGGTCAGCATCCTGAAGACCCACCGCTTCGCCCGCCAGATAGCCGGCGAGGAGCTCTCGATCACCGAGACCTTCCCGTTCCTCCAGGCCCTGGCGGACCTCGACCTCGGCCCGTCCCAGATCGACCTGGGCCTGCTGGCCGCCGCGTACCGCGCGGACGACCGCGGCCTGAGCGTCGCCGAGTTCACCGCCGAGGCGGTGGCCGGTGCCACCGGCGAGAACAAGCGGGAGCGCCAGGCCCCCCGCGACGTGGTGCTGTACGGCTTCGGCCGGATCGGCCGCCTGCTGGCCCGCCTGCTGGTCGAGAAGGCCGGCGGCCTGCGGCTGCGCGCCATCGTGGTCCGCAGCGGCGGCCCGGACGACCTGGTCAAGCGCGCCTCGCTGCTGCGGCGCGACTCCATCCACGGCCAGTTCCAGGGCACCATCACGGTGGACGAGGACACCAACACGATCGTCGCCAACGGCAACGCGATCCAGGTGATCTACTCGAACGACCCGAGCGAGGTCGACTACACCGCGTACGGGATCAACAACGCGATCCTGATCGACAACACCGGCCGCTGGCGCGACCGCGAGGGCCTGTCCAAGCACCTGCGCCCCGGCATCGCCAAGGTCGTGCTGACCGCCCCAGGCAAGGGCGACGTCCCGAACATCGTGCACGGCGTCAACCACGACACCGTCAAGCCCGACGAGCAGATCATCTCCTGCGCGTCCTGCACCACCAACGCGATCGTCCCGCCGCTGAAGGCGATGGAGGACGAGTACGGCGTGCTCCGCGGCCACGTGGAGACCGTCCACTCCTTCACCAACGACCAGAACCTGCTGGACAACTACCACAAGGCCGACCGTCGCGGCCGTTCCGCGCCGCTCAACATGGTCATCACCGAGACCGGCGCCGCCTCCGCCGTCGCGAAGGCCCTGCCCGAGCTCAAGGCGAAGATCACCGGCAGCTCGATCCGGGTGCCCGTGCCGGACGTCTCGATCGCGATCCTCAACCTGCAGCTGGCCCGCGAGACCACCCGCGAGGACGTCCTCGACCACCTGCGCGAGGTCTCGCTGACCTCCTCGCTGAAGCGGCAGATCGACTTCATCGACTCGCCCGACGCGGTCTCCAGCGACTTCATCGGCTCCCGCCACGCCTCCATCGTGGACGCGGGCGCGACCAAGGTCGAGGGCGACAACGCGATCCTGTACCTGTGGTACGACAACGAGTTCGGCTACTCCTGCCAGGTCGTCCGGGTCGTCCAGCACGTCTCCGGCGTCGAGTACCCGACGTTCCCGCGCCCGGCCGCGTCGTAACGCGGTTCCGCTGCTGCGGACTTCCTTCGGACCCCGTCCGGCCCTGGTGGCCGGGCGGGGTCTTTTTCTTCTGACGGAACGTCAGTTTTCGGCCGCGGCGCGCTTCTTGGCGTAGGCGCGGGCGGCGCGGACCCGGTCGCCGCAGCGGGTGGAGCACCAGTGGCGGGCGGCGTGGGTGCGGACGAAGAACCGGGTGCACGGGGCGCCGCCGCAGGCCGCGAGCCGGTCGGCGTCCGGGCCGGTGAGCAACTCGGCGGCGTCGGCGGCCAGTTGGGCCATCGCGTGGACGGCGATCGGGTCGGCCGGGTGGGGGTGGGCGCGGTACAGGCCGCGGTCGGCGCTCCAGTGCAGCAGCGGCGCGGACGCGGTGGCGGTGAGCGCCGTGTTGACGGCCGCGAGCGCGGCCTCCGGGGCCGGCCGGCCGGCGGTGCGGGCCTCGATCAACTCCCGCACCGCGCCCCGGAATTCGTGCAGCCGGACGGTGCACGGCCGGTACACCCGGCTGCCGGCCGGGGCGAGGCCGTGGTCGATCAGCCAACTGCTGGCGTGCTCCGGCGTGTCGAGCAGGTCGAGCGGGCCGGCGGGCAGGCTGAGCAGCGAGTTCGCGAAGTCCAGGGCCGGGTACTGTGCGGCGCCCGGAGCGGGGGCGGTGTGGTCGGTCGTGGTGCGCTGGCTCATGCGTCTCATGGTAAAGGCCGCGGTTGCTCGTGAGGAGACCGCTTGGGGGCTGCGCCGCTTCTCACGGAAAAGCTTGCGGTTCTCCGTGACGAACCGTTAGATTCCTCTCACGGTAAACCACTCGCTCTTCCGTGAGGTTCGTCATGACTGCTGCTGCTGCCGTTCCCGCCGTCCAGGTCTTCGGAGGCCCCACCGCGCTGATCGAGTACGGCGGCCTGCGCCTGCTCACCGACCCCACCTTCGACGCCGCCGGCCAGTACCCGATCAGCGGCGGCCGCTTCCTCACCAAGACCCTCCCCGGCACCGTCGCACCCGCCGACCTCGGCCCGGTCGACGCCGTCCTGCTCTCCCACGACGAGCACCCCGACAACCTCGACCACAGTGGCCGGAAGTTCCTCGCCGAGGTGCCGCTCACCCTCACCACGGTCGGTGGCGCGGGGCGGCTCGGCGGCACCGCGAAGGGTCTCGCCCCTTGGCAGAGCGTCGAGTTGACCGCTCCCTCGGGCACCCCGGTCACGGTCACCGCCGTCCCCGCCCAGCACGGCCCCGAGGGCTGCGAGCCCGTCACCGGCGAGGTCGTCGGCTTCGTCCTGACCGCCCCCGGCCTGCCCGTCGTCTACGTCTCCGGCGACAACGCGTCCCTCGACGTCGTCTCCCGGATCGCCGAACGCTTCGGCCCCGTCGACACCGCCGTCCTCTTCGCCGGCGCGGCCCGCACCGGCCTGTTCGACAACGACCTCCTCACCCTCGACAGCGCCCGCGCCGCCGAAGCCGCCCGCATCCTCGGCGCCCACCGCGTCGTCCCCGTCCACTTCGACAGCTGGGCCCACTTCACCGAGGGCCGCGACGCCCTCACCGCCGCCTTCGCCGCCGCGGGCCTGTCGGACGTCCTCGACCTCGCCTGACCCGACCCGCGGCCGCAGCGGACGGGTGGTCAGGAGGTGGCGGCGCAGACGGCGAAGACCCGCACGGTGGTGCTGTAGCCCAGCGTGCTGTTGAAGTACACCGTGCCGGTCATCGGGTTCGAACCGCTCTGGTAGATGAAGAAGCCGGAGCTCAGGGAACTGGCCCAGCCGCCCACACTGATCCGGGTCGTCCCGTCCGGGCAGACGGGGGCCGGGACGGCATAGTTCGAGGAGTTGCCGTAGACGGTGCGGGTCTCCTCCACGAAGGTGTAGGACGACGTACCGGGAGGCCCGGCGGGGCCCTGCGGCCCGGGCGGCCCCTCGGGTCCGGTCTCGCCCTGCGGGCCTGCGGGCCCGGTCTCGCCCTGCGGGCCTGCGGGTCCTTCGGGGCCCTCCGGACCGGGCGGTCCTTGGGGCCCCTCCGGTCCGGGCGGACCCGCCGGGCCCTCGGCGCCCCGGCAGTGGCCGCCGCGCCGGGGCTCGACCGGCTTGCCGCGCAGGGCCTGCCGGTCCCAGTCTTCCCCCTCCTCGTCCCCGTCCCATGCGCAGCCGTCGTGGCCGGCGAGATCGGTTGTGGCGGCCGGTCGGGCAGGTCCGTCCGGGGCGGCGGCCCGGGCGGCGCCGGTGAAGGTGATGAGCAGGAGGGATGCCAGGACGACGAGCGCTCTGCTCCGGTGCGCCGACGGGTCGGGTGGCGTGCGGTGTTCCACGGTTTCTCTCCACTGGCCTGTTCTGATCCCGTGTCGGAGACGGCCTTCCGCCCAGGCAATCAACCGCTGAATGAAAATCTGACGATATGAGCGACCCAAGGCCTTGGCACCACCTGGACGGACGCGGCCCCCTGGCAGTGGGGGGTGCCAGAATGCGCGGGACGAGGCGGGTGTGAGGGAAGGGTGCGGGTGTGGGGAACGGGCGGTGGGGGCGGGAGGTTGTGGGGCGGGCCGGGCGGGTGCGGGAGGCGGCTCGGGGGGTGGGGGCGGCCTGGGCGGGGGCCGTGGGGGAGGTGGTGGCGGCGCACGAGGGGATCTTCCGGGGGCTGGTGCGCGGGGAGCTGGAGGGGATACCGGTCGAGCGGCTGAAGGAGGTGACGGAGGGGCGGCTGCAGACCGGGGTGCTGGCGGCGGCGGGGTACCGGACGGTGGCGCAGGTCTGCGCGGCGAGCGCGCTGGAGCTGGTGCGGATTCCGGGGATCGGCGGGCCGACGGCGCAGCAGCTGGTGGGGGCGGCGCGGCAGATCGCGGAGGCGGTGGAGCGCAGCACGGCGGTGCGGATCGACCCCGCACGGCCGGACGAGGCCAGTACCGCGCTGCTGGTGGCGTTGCACCGGCTGGTGGTGGCGGGGCCGGGCGCGCGCCGGGCCGCCGAGGAGGCGGGGGAGGTCGAGCGGCTGCTGGCCGGCCCGATGGAGGCGGCGGGGCCGGCCTGCGGGTGGGTGCGGGGGCTGGTGGCGGGGGCCGCGCGGCGGGCGGAGGCCCGGCGGGCGGTGGCGGCGCTGGAGCAGCAGGTGGCGGCGGCGGAGGCCGACGGGCTGCCGCTGCGGCTGGCGCAGGCGGGGGCGGACCTGCTGCGGCCGGGCGCGGGTGAGCTGGAGGTTCGGGTCGAGTTCGAGCACCGGGCGGCGGAGTTCTACGCGGTGCTGGGCCTGCTCGCGGAGGAGGGCCTGCTCACCGGGGTGGACCGGGGCGGCCGGGGCGCGGCGGAGGGCCATCTGCCGGACGAGCTGGCCGAGTCGGTGCGGGCCGAGCCGTTGGACGACCGGGGCTGCACGGTCTCGTTGCGGGGCTACCAGGCGTTCGGGGCGCGGTTCGCGCTGGCCCGCAAGCGGGTGATGCTCGGTGACGAGATGGGGCTGGGCAAGACGGTGCAGGCGCTGGCGGTGCTGGCGCACCTGGCGGCGGCGGGCGAGCGGCGCTTCCTGGTGGTGTGCCCGGCGTCGGTGCTGGTCAACTGGCAGCGGGAGACGGCGAGTCGGACGACGCTGGCCGCGCACCGCTACCACGGGCCGGAGCGGGAGGCGGCGCGGGCGCGGTGGCTGGCGGACGGCGGGGTGCTGGTCGCGACGTACGAGTCGCTGCGGACGCTGGCGCAGGATCCGATTTCCGCGCTGGTGGTGGACGAGGCGCACTTCGTGAAGAACCCGGCCGCGCGGCGGACCGAGCTGGTGGCGCAGTGGGCGGGCCGGACCGAGCGGGTGCTGTTCCTGACCGGCACGCCGATGGAGAACCGGGTGGAGGAGTTCCGCACGCTGATCGGCCACCTGCAGCCGGAGTTGCTGCCCGAGCTGCCGACCGGCCTGGGCGCGGCCGGCCAGGTCGCGTTCCGCCGGGCCGTCGCGCCCGCGTACCTGCGGCGCAACCAGCAGGACGTGCTGACCGAACTGCCGGACGTGGTGCGGGTGGACGAGTGGGCGGAGCTGTCGGGGCCGGACCGCGAGGCGTACGCCGAGGCCGTCGCGGAGGGCAACTTCATGGCGATGCGGCGGGCGGCGTACGCGCGTCCCGCGCAGTCGGCGAAGCTGCGGCGGCTGCGCGAGCTGGTGGCGGAGGCGGCCGAGAGCGGGCACAAGGTGGTGGTGTTCTCGTACTTCCGGGAGGTGCTGGCCACCGTCCGGGAGGCGCTGGGGGAGGCGGTGACGGGCACCGTCGCGGGGTCGCTCGCGGCGGAGGCCCGGCAGGAGCTGGTGGACGCGTTCGGCGCGGTGGACGGGCACGCGGTGCTGCTCTGCCAGATCCAGGCGGGCGGGCTCGGGCTGAACCTGCAGGCCGCGAACGTGGTGGTGCTGTGCGAGCCGCAGCTCAAGCCGACGCTGGAGGACCAGGCGGTGGCCCGGGCCCAGCGGATGGGTCAGATCCGCCGGGTCCGGGTGCACCGGCTGCTGGCCACCGACAGCCTGGACCGCGGCCTGGTGGAGATGCTGCGCGGCAAGGCCGAGCTGTTCGACCGCTACGCGCGCCGCAGCGACCTGGCGGAGTCGGCCCCCGAGGCGGTGGACGTCTCCGACCGCGCGCTCGCCGTGCGGATCGTCGAGGACGAGCAACTGCGGCTGGCGGCAAGGGAGTAGGCGTCACAGCCGGACCAGCATCTTGCCGGTGTTGGCGCCGGTGAGCACGCCCAGGAAGGCGTCGACGGTGCGGTCGAAGCCGTCCAGCACGGTCTCCGGGGAGACCACCCGGCCGGAGCGCAGGTGCGGGGCGAGCAGCTCGTACAGCTCCTCCTGGGCGTCCATGTGGTGGCGGACCAGGAAGCCCTCCAGGCGGATGCTGCGGCCGACCAGGTCGAACAGGTTGTGCGGGGCGGCGGGCGGCTCGGTGGTGTACTGGGCGATCGCGCCGCACCAGGCGATCCGGCCGAAGTCGCGCATCGCGCCGATCGCGGCCGCCAGGTGGTCGCCGCCGACGTTGTCGAGGTAGACGTCGATGCCGGTGGGGGCGGCGGCGTTCAGCAGCTCGGCGACCGGGCCGGCGTGGTAGTCGAACGCGGCGTCGAAGCCGAGCCGTTCGGTGAGGAAGGCGGTCTTCGCCCGGGAGCCGGCCGAGCCGATCACCCGGCGGGCGCCGAGCAGCCGGGCGAGCTGGCCGGCGGCGGTGCCGACGCCGCCGGCCGCCGCCGAGACGAACACGTCCTCGCCGGGCGCGAGGCGGGCGATCCGGGTCAGGCCGACGTACGCGGACAGGCCGGTGCCGCCGAGGACGCCCAGGAACGCGCTGAGCCCGACGCCCGGCAGGTCGGGCAGGACGCGCACCTCCTCCCGGGTCACCACCGCGTGGGTGCGCCAGCCGTGGCGGTGGATCACCGCCGTGCCGACCGGCAGCGCCGCGCTGCGCGACTCCACCACCCGGCCCACCGCCCGGCCCTCCAGCGGCGCGTTCAACTCGTAGCCGCCGTCGCCGCCCTCCATCGAGCCGAGCATGTACGGGTCCACGGACAGGTACGCGTTCTCGACCAGCGCGCTGCCCTCGGCGAGCGGCGGCAGCTCGTCGTCGACGAAGGCGAACTGCTCGGCCGTGGGCAGGCCGCCGGACGGGCGGGCGATCTGGTGGACGGCGCGGGCGGTACGGGTGGCGGTGCGGGACACGGTGAACGCTCCGGTGGGAGAAGGGGTTTGACGAGGCACGACGCTACGGCGGGCGGTGCGGCGGTGGCAGGGGCCGGCGTCGATGGCAGGCCGCGATCCATGAGCGGCGTTCATGGCTGTGGCGGACCCCAACGAAACCGGCCCGCCGTTCGTGTGGACGGGTGAGAGACGAGGAGAGGGGGGATTGTGGCCGAATGGGCCGATCAGCTCGCCGAGTTGGTGGCGACCCGAGGAGCGGAACTGCAGCGCTACGGGTTCCTGCTGGCCGGGGACCGCGCCGAGGCGGCCGACCTGGTCCAGGAGGCGCTGGTGCGGGTCTTCGCCCGCCCGCGCCGCGCCTGGCGACTCGGCGAGATCGAGGGGTACGTCCGCCGCACCATGCTCAACCGCTACCTGGACCAGTACCGCCGCCGGGCCCGCTACCGGCAGCTGGTGCCCCGGCTGGCCGAGCGCCCGGTCGGCCCGGACGACAGCGAACGGCTCGCCGACCGGCACCAACTGCTGGCCGCGCTCGGCACGTTGTCACCGGCCCAGCGCGCCTGCGTGGTGCTCCGGTACTACGAGGACCTGCCGGTGGCGGCGGTGGCGGAGCGGCTCGGCCGCGGCGAAGGAACGGTCAAACGACACCTCAGCGACGCGCTGGCGCGGCTGGGTGTCGCACTCGCGGAAGCCTGTCGAGAACTTGGGGAAGGTGCGAGGACGTGAATCCGGAAGACATGCGCAGGGTTCTGCCCGAAGCGGCGGAACTGGCCGGACCGCTCCCACTGGACACCGAACGGCTCACCCGGGCGGTCCGCCGACGCCGCCGGACCCGCTCCGCGCTGGCGGCCGCGGGCGTCCTGGCGCTGGCGGGCGCGGTGTTCGCGGTGGCCGGTCCGATCGGGTCGGCGGGGCCGGCGGGGCCGGCCGGTCCGATCGCGCCGACCGGTCCGATCGCGCCGACCGGGTCGGCGGCGGCCGAGCCCGAAGCGAGCGGGGCCGTGACCGCGCTGACGTTCCAGCCCATCCTCGACACCCCGGATGGGCCGCAGTGCGGCCAGCCGCTGTCGATCGAGGGCGTCGAACCCGAACGCAGCGACTACTCGATGACGGTGAGCTCCGTCGGGTGGGCGGGCAGCAGTACCGGTCCGCTCATCGACGCCGCGCTCCGCGCCGGACCCGGGGTGAGCAGCGTCAGGCTCACCGACAGGCCGGCTCCGTACCTGCGGGTGCTGTACCTCAGGAACGGCGTGGTCGTCGGTGGCGGGCTCACGCTGATCGGGCGGGACGTCCCGGGGGGCGAGGGCCATCTCCTGGAGCAGACGTGGACGCTCCGGCCGGACCCGCCGTTCGAGGCGAAGCTGCAGGAGCAGAACACGCTGTGCCCGTCCGTGACCTGGCCCCAGATCTGGGCGGACCGGGGTGACTACGAGGTGGTGCTGGCCCTGCCCGCGCCGGAGCCGTGGCCCCTGAAGTGGAAGGCCGACAAGGAGCGCTTCGTGATCGCCCGCTCGCCGCTGGCCCGTTGAGGCGCGGAACCGGTTCCGGCTCCACTCCGTCCAAGGCCCGTCGGAGAGGTTCGGGGAGAGGCAGGCGGGGATGGCGGCGGCACGGCGGTACTGGTTCGCGTTGTTGGTGTGCGGGGCGCTGCTGGCGCTGTCGCTGCCGCTGCTGTTGACGGAGGGCCTCTCCTGCCCCGCCCGGCCGTCCGGCATGGACCTGGGGTGCGCCGCGCCGGTCTCCTCGTTCCAGGGCATCCTCGGCAGCTACACGCTGGCGCATCCCGGCGGGTTCCGGCTGTACTGGCTGGTCGCCCTGCTGGGCGGCGGCCTCGCGCTCGCCCACTGGTACCGGCGGGCCGGCGAGGGGCGGCGGGTCGTCGCACCGCTGGTGGTCGCGGCGCTGCTGGCGGCCGCCACGACGGGCCTGACCTGGGCGGGCTGGAACGGCTTCCGCTCGCCGTCGGCGTGGCTGGAGTCGGTGCTGCTGATCGTCTTCAACGGAGCCACGCCGCTGCTGGTGATCGCCCCCGCCCTGCTCGCGCTCGCCCTCGCCGAGCGCAGCGCCGGGCTGTTCGCGTTCGCGGTCGGCTTCGGCGCACTGGCCTACGTCTTCGCCACCCGCGACTCGTTCGGCGTGCTGCACGACCTCGGCCTCCCGCTGGACGTGCTGAGCGACCCGGCGGGAATCCGGCAACTGCTGAACCTGGCGATCCCCGCCGCCGTCCTGCTCGCCGCGGCGGCCGTCGCGTACGCCGCCGGCACCCGGGCCGCCCGGGCTCGACCGGTCGGCGCCTGAGCCTGTGCCAGGAGAAACAGTGCGCTGCCCCCGCCTGGCCCCCGCCTGGCCTTCGTCGGTCAGACGCGCGGACCGAGGAACAGGCCGCCGCTCGCGTCGATGACCTGCCCGGTGACCCATCGGGCGGCGTCGGAGGCGAGGAAGGCGACCACGTCGGCCACGTCGCCGGGCGCGCCCAGCCTGCTGAGTGCCGTCATGCCGGAGATCTGTTCGGTGAGGCCCGGCACGTCGAAGACAGCTCCGTTGCTCGCTGTCCTGGTGGCCCCGGGAGCGACCGCGTTCACCGTCGTTCCCCGAGGGCCGAGTTGGACGGCGAGGGTCCTGGTCATCGTCTCGATCGCGCCCTTCGTCATGGCGAAGGACGTCTGGGACGAGTTGGCCATCCGGGTTGCCGCCGACGAGATCGAGATGATCCGGGCGCCCTCGCGCAACAGCGGGAGTGCACGCTCGATGATGAAGTACGGCGCCCGCACGTTCACCGCGAACAAGCGGTCGAACTCCGCTCGCGTCGTGACGCCGAGCGGGCCGGCCGGTGCGGCCGCCGCGTTGTTGACGACGATGTCGAGCGGCCGACCGTCCAGGCCGGCCTCCACGCCGGAGAAGAGTGTCTCGACGTCGCCGTCCACGCCCAGTTCGGCTCGGACGGCGAAGCCGGTCCCGCCGGCGTGTTCCACCGCGTCGAGGGTCGCCGCGGCCCCGGCTTCGTCCGTGCCGAAATGCACGATGACCGCGGCTCCTTCTGCCGCCAGCCGAACCGCGATCGCCTGCCCGATGCCGCGCGACGCGCCCGTCACCAGAGCCGTCCTGCCCGACAGACCGCCCATGCCTTCACCCCATCTGAGTGTTAGTCACTAACATGATGCTAGTGTCTAGCACATGAGTGAGCGGCAGCCAAGCCTGCGGGAACGACGGCGCACCGAGACGCGGCACCTGATCCAGGCGCACGCCGTGCGGCTGTTCACCGACCGCGGCTACGACGCGGTGACGGTGGCCGACGTCGCCGAGGCCGTCGGCGTCTCCGCCATGACCGTGTACCGCCACTTCCCCACCAAGGAGGACCTCGTCCTCGTCGACCGGCCCGCCCGGCTCATCGCCGAGCACGTTGCCGCGTCGCCCGCGACGCAGCCCGTCGTGCGCCGCGTCGGCAGCGCGCTCATCGACGCGGCCACGACCTCGACCGGCGGCGACGGGGACGAAGGGGCGGCGAATCGACGGTTCCTGCTGGACTGCCTCCGGCTCATGGTTGCGACGCCTGCGCTACGGGCCCGGCACCTGGACAGCCAGTACGCGCTGCAACAGGCCGTCGTCGCCGCCCTCGGGGACGACGCGACCGATCCCGACGCCGCGTTCCGCGCCCACGCGGCGACCGGCGCCTGCCTCGCCGCGATGCACACCGCGCTGACGCGCTGGGTCGAGGACGACGGGCGTACCGAACTGCCGGACCTGATCGCTCGGGCGCTCGCCGCGTCCTTCGGGGACGACGCCGTCGCCACCCGCCGGAAGGGCTGAAGCCGGTGTGCGCGAGCGCGGTGGTCGGGCGGGCCGGTGCGAGGGGCGGGACGGCGGCTGGTCAGGCGTGGAGGGTGAGGCTCCAGTCGTGGTTCGCGCGGACGCGGAAGAGGCCCGGCCCGGGGATCTCGCCCGGGAGGTCGGTTCTGCCGCGTCCGCTGACCAGCCGGAGTCCGGGGGTGAGGTCGTCGGTCAGTTCCTCGATCCAGCAGGATCCGCTGCCGCGGTGGCTGAACCGGATCGAGGCGGGCCCGCCGTCGTAGCGGAAGACGTACGGGCCCTTGAAGGCGAGGCTCTGCTCCAGGGCCGGCACGTGGTCGAGCGACTGCACCCACATGCGCCACGGCCCGCGCTTCTCCACCCGCACCCGGACGCGCTCGCTGCCGTCCGGGGGGAGGACCACCATCGTCCGGTCCAGCGTGTGCTCCAGGATCCGGGTGGCCCGGCCGGAGTCGTCGACGAGGTGGACCTCGCCCTGGTAGGACGAGCGGATCACCAGCAGCGCCGGCTCGGCCGGGTCGGGCCGGTGCAGCTTGACCTCGCGCTCGCTCCTGCCCTCGGCCTGCTGCACCGTCCGGGTGCCGGGCGGAGGGGTCTTGTACGGCCGCCAGGCGGCGGCGTTCCCGCTCGCCGCGGGCCCGGCGGCCGCCGGCCGGGCCGTGCGGGCCTGCCGCTGGGCCGGGCGCCGGGTGGTGACGGGCGGGCGCCCGTCGGAGAGCCGGGCGGCGTCGGCCGCGCAGACCGGGACCGGGCGGGTCGCGCCGTCGGGCGGCGACCACGGGAAGTCGGTGGTGGACGGGCCGTGGCGGGGGTCGAAGAAGCACAGCGGGCGGTGGTCCGGCACGGGGCGGTCGGTCAGCCGCGCCGCGGCGCGGGCGAGCGCGCTGCGCCCTTCGTACAGGGCGTGCACGACGTCGTCGGCGTCCTCGCGGGTGCGGTCGCCGACGAAGTCCCGCTTGGCGCGTTCGTAGGCGTCCAGGGCGCGGCCGTAGTCGGCGAGGGCGGCCTCGTCCGCGCTCCGCCCGGACGAGGTGAACTCGTACCGGGCGAGCGCCTCGCCGAAGGCGGTGATCTCGGCGTCGATCTGCGCGAGTTCGTCCTCCGCGCGCCGGCGCCGGAAGAGGCTCAGGAAGCTCCTGCCGCGCCTGTCGCCCACTGGTGCCCCCCACTGCGCTGGTCGGTGATCGTGCCCGAATCCTAGTCAGCTGTCCGACCGCCCGCGCCGCCGGCGGCGGACCGTCCGGACGCCGCAGAAGCCGCCGACTCCGGGTGCGGGGAACAGGCACTAGGCTGCCGAGGTGGCGGACGATCTTCTCCCGCAGGAGCTGCGGGTGCTGGTGGCGGTGGCCGACTGCGGCGGGTTCACGGCGGCGGCGGCGCGGCTGGGGCTGACGCAGTCGGCGGTGTCGCACGCGGTGCGGGGGTGCGAGCGCAAGCTGGGCGCGGTGCTGTTCGAGCGCGGGCGGCGCGGGGCGGTGCCGACCGCGGCGGGGGAGCGGGTGGCGGGGCACGCGCGGCGGATCCTGCGGTTGCTGGCGGCGCTGCCCGGCGAGGCCCGGCAGGGGGAGCCGGACGTGCCGAGGGGCCCGGTGCGGATCGTGGCGTTCCGCAGTGCGGCGGGCCGGGTGCTGCCCGCCGTGCTGGCCCGACTGGCCGTCAGCTGCCCGGAGTTGGAGCCGCAGGTGCGGGTGATCCGCGACCTCGGCCGGGGCACGGCGGGCGAGGTCGCCGACGGCCGGGCCGACCTCGCACTGGCCACCCTGGGCGCGGTGATCCCGCCGGGCCTGGTCCGCGCGCCGCTGTACCGGGAGGGCTACGCGCTCGCCCACCAGCAGGGGCATCCGGATCCGCGCGGCCTGCCGCTGGTCGACTGGGACGAGAACTGCGGCTCCTACACGGCCGATTGGTGGCGGCGGCAGGACTGGATCCCGTCCGCGACCATCAACGTCTCGGACGACACGGTGGTGCTCTCGCTCGCCGCGCAGGGCCTCGGGATGGCGATCATGCCGATGCTCACCCTGGACCGGCTGCCCGACGGGCTCGCCGTCACCGACCTCGGCGCGGACCGCCCGTACCGGGAGGTCGGCTACGTCACCACCCCCGAACTGGCCCGGACCGCCGCCGTCCGGGCGGTGGTGCGGGAGCTGCGCGCCGCCCCGCTGCCCGAGGGCGCGAGCCCGGTCGGGGAGGGGGTGTCCCGCCGCCCGTAGCGGGGGCGCCCGGCCCGGGAGAGAGGTGGGCCGGGTGGGCGGCGGGACTTGGAGTGACGAACCCCGCCAATGAGTCTGCGCGGCCCCGCTCACGTTCCACTAACGTCCCGCTGACGTGCGGTAACGGCCAAAAAATATGGTTGACTTGACGCGTAGTCGAAGGACGGGGGCGGGCGGCCGGGGCGGAACCCCGGGCGGCCCGGAAGGCGACGGGGGTGGCGCATGCGAGCGCTCGCCGAGGTGCGGGACGACCCGCTGGCGGACGACGGACTGCTGCTGCGCAGGCCACGGCCCGAGGACGCGCCGCTGGTGCTGCGCGGCACCCACGACCCGCTGGTGCGCGAGTTCCTCCAGGCGGTCATCCCGCACCAGGACGAGGCCGCCGCCGAACGCTGGCTCGCCGAGATCCCGCCGATGCTCTGGCAGACCGGCCGGGCCGCCTACTTCACCCTGGAGGCGGCCGGAGCGGCGGTCGGCTGGGGCGAGCTGGTGAACCTCGACGCGGAGCAGGACAGCGCGGAGATCGCGGTCTGGCTGCTGCCCGAACACCGCCGGCTGCGCACCGCGAAGAGCGCGATGCGGCTGGTGTGCCGGTTCGGCTTCGAACGGATCGGCCTGCGCCGGATCGACGCCTTCGCCGCCGCCGACAACATGCCCAGCCAGCTGACGGGCGCCGCGATCGGCTTCCGCCGGGCCGGCTACCGCCCCGCGCTGTTCCGCAGCTCGCGCACCCTGCGGCTGCACGACGCCGTGTACGCGACGCTCGTACCGGAAGACCTCTGCTGAACCCCCGGGGACGCCAACTCCCCGCACCAGAACCAGGAGTGACGACATGTCAGGAAGCAGCCTCCGCCTGGAGGACGGCGCGCTCGGCGAACTGCTGATCACCCCCGAGGGGTTCCGCGCCACCCGGGGCGGGCAGCAGCGCACCGGCCGCCTCGACGCCGCGCTGATCGTCCGGGTGCTGACCGCGCTCGGCGACGCCCCCGCGCCCGTGCCCGGCGCCGCCGCCCCGGCCGCCGGCCGCCGACTCACCGTCACCGGCCTGAACGGCCGCGCCGACCGGCAGTGGACGGACGGCACCGACGCGCCCGTCCCGGCCGCCGTCGCCCCGTTCGCCACCCTGCTGGCCCAGGTCTTCGCCGAGCCCGGCCGGCCCGCCGCGCTGCCCGGCGCCGTCGCCCTCGGCCACCCGGCCGCGCAGGCCGCCCGCAGCGCCGCCGCCGTCGGCACCGTCGGCGGCCGGGCCGCCTACGCGCTGGTCGAGGAGGACGGCTCGTTCGGGCTGACCGCGCTCGACGACGCCGCTTCGCTCGGCGGCTCCGACGCCGACGCCGGCCTCGCCCCGTCCGCCGTCGCCCTCGGCGAGGCCGACGGCCGCTCGCTGTTCGCCGTCGGCGGCACCGACGGCTCGGTGCAGGTGTGGGACGCCACCACCGGCCAGGTCGTGCACGGCTCCACCGGCGGCGAGGGCGCCCAGGCGGTGGCCGCGCTGGTCTGCCGCGACATCCCGGTGGCGTTCTCCGCCGGCCAGGGCGGCGACCTGCGGGCCGTCCGCGCCGACGACGGCCGGGTGCTCGGCAACCTGCCCACCGGCGGCCACGGCGCCACCGTGCTGCGCGCCGCCCACTGCGCCGGCCTCGACCTGCTGGCCGCGGCCGCCGCCGACGGCACCGTGCGGGTCTGGGACGCCGGCACCGGCGAGCAGCTGCACCTGCTGGTCGGCCACCGCGGCGAGGTCCGCACCATGGCCGTCCTCACCATCGACGACCAGGCCGTGCTGGCCACCGCCGGCCACGACCGCCAGGTGCGGATCTGGGACCTCGCCACCGGCCAGTCCGTCGCCGAACTCACCGGCCACACCGGCACCGTCACCGGCCTCGCCTTCACCACCCTCGACGAGCGCCCCGTGCTCGCCTCCTGCGCCCTCGACGGCACCGTCCGCACCTGGGACGTGTACGACGGCCACGCGCTGCACGGCTGGCCCGCCGGCAACTGGCTGACCGCGCTGGCCGCCGCCGACGGCGTGCTGTACACCGGCGACGAGACCGGCCTGATCACCGCCTGGGACGCCGCCACCGGCACCCGCGCCCACGGCGCCCCGGCCGGCCGCCCCGGCACCCCGCTGGCCGCGCTCGCCGCCGGCGCCCTGCACGGCCGCGCCGTGCTCGCCGCCGGCTTCGGCGACGGCACCCTCGCCGTCTGGGACGCCCCGACCGGCAGCCCGCTCCTCGAACTGCCCGCCGACGGCGGCCCCGTGCACTCCCTGGACGTGACCGCCGACGGCCCCGACGGCCCGCTGCTGGTCTGCGGCACCACCGCCGGCGCCGTCCGCAGCCACCGCCTCGCCGACGGCGCCGCGCACCCGCTGCCCGTCCCGCACGCCGGCCCCGTCACCGGACTCGCCTTCACCGGCGGCGAGGCACCGTTGCTGGCCTCCGCCGGACGCGACGGCGTGATCGCCGTCCGCTCCGCCGCCACCGGCGACAACAGCCGCCGCTTCGCCACCGGCCACGGCCCGATCACCGCCCTCGCCGCCGTCGTCACCGGCGGGCAGCCGATCCTCGCCACCGCCGGCGAGGACCTCAAGGTGCGGATGTGGCACGCCGGCAGCGGCGCCGCCGGACCGGTCTGCGAAGGACTCGACCGGCCCGCCGAGGTGCTGGCCTTCACCGAGATCGGCGGCCGCCCCGCGCTGATCGCCGGCTCCGCCGACGGCACCGTGCTGGTCTGGGACGTCCAGAACGGCAGCCGCACCGCCCGGCTGACCGGCGGCGACGCGGCCGTCCGCGCCGTGGTCGGCCGCGAGTTCGACGGCGAGGCGCTGCTCGCCGCCGGAGACGCCGCCGGCACCCTGCGGCTGTGGCACCTCGGCAGCGCCACCCTGCTCAACGAGGCCGCCCTGGACGGCACCCCGCTGGCCATCGAACTCGACGAGGCCGGACTGCGCGTGGTCACCCCGTCCGGAGCGGTCACCCTCTGAGCAGGGGCCGTCGCCGCGGGCGCTGACGGGCCGTTCGACCCGGGGCGGGTGAACCGGGCCGGATAACGATTCGATAGCCTCCCCACGAAACACGCAACACGGTGGGGGTACTGCGGTGAAGTTCCGGCTGCTCGGAGCCATTACGGCGGAGGACGCCGAAGGCGCAGAACTGCGACTCGGACCGGAGAAGCGGCGCAGCGTGCTCGCCCTGCTGCTGCTGCGCCGCAACCGGGCCGTCTCGGTCGCCCAGCTCATCGAGGCGCTCTGGACCGCCGAACCGCCCGCCAACGCCCGCACCGTGGTGCAGAGCCACATATCCCGGCTGCGCGCCCTGCTCACCG
>NZ_JBSGDD010000074.1:0-37621 GCF_053602195.1 Kitasatospora sp. NPDC004531
GTTCGAGCTGTGTCCGGTGGGCGGAGCGCTACCCGCGGCAGAGCCTGTCCTCGGCGGGGTGGGAGGCGGTGGCGTTCCAGCTCGCGGGCGGGGTCGCCGGCCGGGTCGGTGCGGGCCCAGTCCGGCAGTTCGGCGTCGGGCTTGTCGAGGTCGATCCGGACGGCCTCCTCGGGGGCCGGCGGGTCGGTGGCGCCCCAGCGCGCGGCGTCGGCCAACGAGCCGAGGCCGCGGGTGAGTTCGGCCAGGCCCTCGGCCAGTCCGGTGGACCAGTCGCCGTGCGAGGTGTGCTCGCGGACCTGCTCCTCGATGCGGCGCTTGAGCCGCAGCGCCTCCTGCTGAGCGGCGGTGCGGGCGGCCCTGGACTGCTCGCGCAGCCGCTTGGCCTCGGCCTCGGCGGCCTTGGCCTGCCGGCGGGCCGCCTTCTCCTGCTCCTTGGCGCGCCGGGCCTGCTCCTTGGCCTCGGCCTTGAGCCGGCCGAACTCGTCCTTGGCGCGCTGCCAGGACTCCTTGTCCCGCCAGGGCGCGGCGAACGGGTCGCCGCCGGCGGCCGGGGTCTGCTCGGCCTGCTGCCAGAGTTCGGCGCGCAGGTCCTTGGCGCTGTCCCGGACGTCCTGCCGGATGGCGCCGGCCAGCTGGCCGACCGAGTCGTGGATCTCCGCCTCCAGGGCGGCCAGTTCGGCCTGCCGGGAGGCGAGTTCGGTGCGCCCGGTGTCGGTGAGCCGGTAGACCTTGCGGCCGCCCTCGGTGGTGTGGCTGACCAGGCCCTCGGCCTCCAGCTTGGCCAGCCGGGGGTAGACGGTGCCCGCGGAGGGCGCGTACAGGCCGTGGAAGCGCTCCTCCAGCAGGCGGATCACCTCGTACCCGTGCCGGGGGCTCTCGTCGAGCAGCTTCAGCAGGTACAGGCGGAGCCGGCCGTGGCCGAACACCGGGGTCATGTCAGACCTCCTTGGTCAGGTCGAGCGGGCCGGCGGGCAGCTCCTTGGCCGGCCGGTCCTCCTCGGCGTCGGGACGGCGCTGGACGGTGACCGCACCGGTGACGGTGGTCACCTGGAGGCGGCCGGCGCCGGAGCCGAGCTGGCCGGAGAGCTTCTTGGAGCCCCAGCCGCCGCCGACGCTGAGCTCGGCGAACGCGCTGGAGAGGGTGCCGCTGGTGGTGCCGGCCTCGACCTTGGCGTCGGCGAAGGACGGCAGTCGGACGCCGACCGGCCCGGAGACGGTGGTGACGCCGATGTCGGTGGGGGTGGCGGCGTCCAGGTCGAGGGTGACCGCGCCGGACACCGAGTGGGCGCGGATCCGGGTGGCGCTGCCGGCCACCAGGGTGACCGAGCCGGAGACCGTGTTGACCTTCAGCTCGCCGGACAGGCCCTCGGCGTCCACGTCGCCGGAGACGGTGTTGGCGGAGACCGGGCCGGTCAGCCCGGCCAGCGTGGTGTCGCCGCTGGCGCCGTGCACGCCGACCTCGCCAGCGATGCCGGAGACGGTGGCGTGCGCGGAGACCGTGCCGACCTTGACCGAGGCGGCCGCCGGGACCGCCACCGTGACCTCGACCCGGCGCTTGCGGCGCAGCCCGGAGAAGTACGACTTGACGCTGTGCACGGACTTCGCGGCCTCGCCGAACTCGGACCAGCTGAGGTCCTTGTAGGTGACCGTGAGCACGCCGTCGACCAGGGTGACCTCCAGCGGCTCGCCCTCCAGGGCGGCCACTTCGAGGCGGGCCGGTCCCTCGGTGGGGACCACGTTCACGGTGCCGTCGACGACCCGGACGTGCAGGATGTGCACCGTCTCGTCGAAGGTGATGGTCTCGGTGCTGTCTACCGTCCGCTGGAACATGTCCGACTCCCCGTCCTCCCATACGCGATGTATCGCGTTGCCGTTGATATTTACGATATATCGCGTCGGGCGGAAGTCAAGGCGCTCCGACCCCGATCCGGGCCCGGAGCGCACCCTTGGACGACCCCGAGTCCACCCCGAGGGCGACCCCTGGAACGGCGACGGCCCGGGAGGCGAACTCGCCTTCCGGGCCGCGCAGTTGGGGTGCGTCAGTCCTCGTCCTCGTCGTCCAGCCGGGCCAGCCAGGTGGCCAGCCGCTCCACCGGAACCTCGAAGTCCGGGTTCAGGTCCACGAACTCCCGCAGGCGCTCGGCCAGCCACTCGAAAGTGACCTCCTCCTCGCCTCGCCGGCTCTCCAGCTCCTCGATGCCGCGGTCGGTGAAGTACACGGTGTCTCGCTCCGGTGGGTGGTTCTGCTACGCCGCCGCCCAGGATAGCCGCCCGGAAACGGCACGGCCCCCGCCCCCGGAGGACCGGGGAACGGGGGCCTGAGCGGCCGGACGGGCGTCAGCGCGTCAGAGCGCGAACACCTCGTCGATCAGGGCGGCCTGCTCGGCGGCGTGCCGCTTGGCCGAGCCGACCGCGGGGGCCGAGGAGGCCGTGCGGGCGACGCGGCGCAGGCGGGCGCCGTTGGCGGAGCGGCCGATGACGACCTGCAGGTGGTCGACCAGGTTCATCGCGATGAACGGCCAGGCACCCTGGTTGGCCGGCTCCTCCTGGGCCCAGACGAACTGGACGCCCTCGCCGTAGCGGGCCAGCTCCTCCTGGAGCTCCGCGATCGGCAGCGGGTACAGGCGCTCGACGCGGACGATGGCGGTGTCGGTGACGCCGCGCTCGGTCCGGGCCGCCTCCAGGTCGTAGTAGAACTTGCCGGAGGTGATGACCACCTTGCGCACCTGCGCCGGGTCGACCGTGCTGTCGCCGATCACCGGGCGGAACGAGCCGCTCAGGAACTCGCTGGTGGCGGACGCCGCGGCCTTCAGACGCAGCATCGACTTCGGGGTGAAGACGATCAGCGGCTTGTGGTGCGGGTTGTGCGCCTGCCAGCGCAGCAGGTGGAA
This sequence comes from Kitasatospora sp. NPDC004531, assembly GCF_053602195.1. NCBI lineage: Bacteria > Bacillati > Actinomycetota > Actinomycetes > Kitasatosporales > Streptomycetaceae > Kitasatospora > Kitasatospora sp. NPDC004531. The sequence continues at coordinate 2,892 of NZ_JBSGDD010000074.1, forward strand.
GTAGTTCGACGGCAGGGTCGGCATGGCGACCGTCATGTTGTCCTGCGCGCACAGTTGCAGGAAGCGCTCCGGGCGGGCGGACGAGTGGTCCGGGCCCTGGCCCTCCATGCCGTGCGGCAGCAGCAGGGTGACGCCGGAGTGCTGGCCCCACTTCTGCTCGGCGGACGCGATGTACTCGTCCACCATGGTCTGCGCGCCGTTGACGAAGTCGCCGAACTGCGCCTCCCACATGACCAGCGCGTTCGGGCGGGTCAGCGAGTAGCCGTACTCGAAGCCCATCGCCGCGTACTCGCTGAGCAGCGAGTCGTAGACGGTGAAGCGGGCCTGGTCCTCGGTCAGGTACATCAGCGGGGTGTAGTCCTCGCCGGTGTTCCGGTCGATCAGCACCGCGTGGCGCTGGCCGAAGGTGCCGCGGCGCGAGTCCTGGCCGGCCAGTCGGACCGGGTGGCCCTCCATCAGCAGCGAGCCGATGGCGAGCGCCTCGCCGGTCGCCCAGTCGATGGTGTTGTCCTCGATCGAGGCGGCGCGGCGCTGCAGCTGCGGGAGCAGCCGCGGGTGGACGGTCAGCCAGTCCGGCAGGTTGACCTGCGAGGCGGCGATCCGCTTGACCATCTCGGCGGAGATGCCGGTCTGGATGGACACCGGGAAGTCCGCGACCGGGCGGCCGGTCTCGGCCGGGGCCGGGGCGGCGGAGGCCTCGCGGACCTCCGCGAAGACCTTCTCCAGCTGGCCCTGGAAGTCCTGGAGCGCCTGCTCCGCCTCTTCCATGGTGATGTCGCCGCGACCGATCAGCGCCTCGGTGTACAGCTTGCGCACCGAGCGCTTCTTGTCGATCAGGTCGTACATCAGCGGCTGGGTGAACGACGGGTTGTCGGCCTCGTTGTGACCGCGGCGGCGGTAGCAGATGAGGTCGATGACGACGTCCTTGTGGAACGCCTGGCGGAACTCGAAGGCCAGCCGCGCGACGCGGACCACGGCCTCCGGGTCGTCGCCGTTCACGTGGAAGATCGGCGCCTCGATCATCCGGGCCACGTCGGTGCAGTACATCGACGAGCGCGAGGAGGTCGGGGCGGCGGTGAAGCCGACCTGGTTGTTGACCACGATGTGCACGGTGCCGCCGGTGCGGTAGCCGCGCAGCTGCGACATGTTCAGGGTCTCCGCGACCACGCCCTGGCCCGCGAAGGCCGCGTCGCCGTGGATCTGGATCGGCAGCACCGGGAAGCTCGTGCCGCCGAAGTCCAGGATGTCCTGCTTGGCGCGGGCGATGCCCTCGACGACCGGGTCGACGGTCTCCAGGTGCGAGGGGTTGGCGGCCAGCGACACCTTGATGGTCTCGCCGTCCAGGCCGGTGAAGGTGCCCTCGGAACCCAGGTGGTACTTGACGTCGCCGGAGCCGTGCATCGACTTCGGGTCGAGGTTGCCCTCGAACTCGCCGAAGATCTTGCCGAACGGCTTGCCGACGATGTTCGCCAGCACGTTCAGGCGGCCGCGGTGCGCCATGCCGATGACGGCCTCGTCGAGGCGGTGCTCGGCGGCGGCGTCGATGGTGGCGTCCAGCAGCGGGATGAGCGACTCGCCGCCCTCCAGCGAGAAACGCTTCTGCCCGACGTACTTGGTCTGCAGGAAGGTCTCGAACGCCTCGGCCGAGTTCAGCCGGCGCAGGACGCGCAGCTGCTCCTCGCGCTCCGGCTTGGTGTACGGCTTCTCCAGGCGCTCCTGCAGCCAGCTGCGCTGGGCCGGGTCCTGGATGTGCATGTACTCGATGCCGACGGTGCGGCAGTAGGTGTTGCGCAGCAGGCCGAGGATGTCGCGGAGCTTCATCATCTTCTGGCCGCCGAAGCCGCCGACCGCGAACTCGCGCTCCAGGTCCCACAGGGTGAGGCCGTGCGTGGTGACGTCCAGGTCGGGGTGCTTGCGCTGCATGTACTCCAGCGGGTCGGTGTCGGCCATCAGGTGGCCGCGGACCCGGTAGGAGTGGATGAGCTCCATGACGCGCGCGGTCTTGTTGACCTCGTCGTCGTGCGTGGTCGCCACGTCGGTGGCCCAGCGCACCGGCTCGTACGGGATCCGCAGGGACTCGAACACCTCGTCGTAGAAGTTGTTCGCGCCCAGCAGCAGCTGGTGGATCGAGCGCAGGAACTCGCCCGAGGCCGCGCCCTGGATGACCCGGTGGTCGTAGGTCGAGGTGAGCGTCATGATCTTGGAGACGCCCAGGCGGGCCAGGGTCTCCGGGGAGGAGCCCTGGAACTCGGCCGGGTACTCCATCGCGCCGACGCCGACGATGGTGCCCTGGTTCTGCATCAGGCGCGGCACGGAGTGCACGGTGCCGATGCCGCCCGGGTTGGTCAGCGAGACCGTGACGCCGGTGAAGTCGTCCATGGTCAGCTTGTTGGCGCGGGCCCGGCGGACGATGTCCTCGTAGGCCTGCCAGAAGCCGAAGAAGTCGAGCGTCTCGGCCTTCTTGATGGCCGCGACGACCAGCTGGCGGTCGCCGTTCGGCTTGACCAGGTCGATGGCGAGGCCCAGGTTCACGTGCTCGGGCTTCACCAGGTAGGACTTGCCGTCCTCCACCTTGTAGCTGTAGTTCATGCCCGGGTTGGCCTTCACGGCCTGGACCAGCGCGTAGCCGATCAGGTGGGTGAAGGAGACCTTGCCGCCGCGGGCGCGCTGCAGGTGGTTGTTGATGACGATGCGGTTGTCGATCAGCAGCTTGGCGGGCACCGCGCGCACCGAGGTGGCGGTCGGAACCTCCAGCGAAGCATCCATGTTCGACGCCACGGCCTTCGCCGGGCCGCGCAGCTGGATCAGCTCCGGGCCCTCCGCGGCGGCCTTCGCCGGGGCGGCCGGAGCCGCGGCCTTCGGCGCGGGCGGGGCGGCGGGAGCGGCGGCCAGCGGCGCGGGCGCGGCCGGCTGCGCGGGCGCCGGGGCGGCGGCCGGGGCAGCGGCGGCAACGGCCGGAGCAGCGGCAACGGGAGCGGCAACGGGGGTCGGCTGGGCGCCGACCGGAGTTGCGGCCTGGGTCACTGGAGTCACCTCGGTACCGGGCTTGTAGTCGGCGAAAAAGTCCCACCAGGCACGATCGACCGAGGCCGGGTCCTGGAGGTACTGCTGGTAGATCTCGTCGACGAGCCACTCATTGGGGCCGAAGCCAGTGGAGCTTGCCGAGCTGGGGGTTTCTTGGTGTGGCGACACGGGGCAACCGCCCTCTTCCGCTTCCTTTTGGGATGGTGGACAGCGGGGATTAAGGCTACGCCTCCGACCAGTGATCGCGCAGTCCCCGGTGGTCAGGCGTCGCCCAGATCACATCGCCGGAGCGGATTTTGGCCGGAACTGTGCGTTAGAGATGCCGGAAATCAGGGAACCGGCGGGCCGGTCGATCGCGGCCATACCGAGTGAAAATCGGACGAACAGGTGGTCAGGGGCGGTGCGGGCGAGCACCCGCTCCGGGATCGCACCGGGGTTTGTACCGGTTCCGCCACAAACTAAGGGGAGACCGTCTCACCCGGCAGGGTGACCTCGATCCGGCACCCCTCGCCGGCCTCCGCCACCCGGATCCGGCCGCCGTGCAGGTCCACCGCCCAGCGGGCGATCGCCAGCCCCAGGCCGGTCCCGCCGTCACTGCCCGGGCCCAGCGCCGTCGGCGAGCCGCTGCGGCCGAACCGCTCGAACACCCGCTCCCGGTCCGCCATCGGAATGCCCGGCCCCTGGTCGTCGACCTCCAGCAGCAGCCCACCGCCCTCCGCCGCCCGGGCCCGCACCGTCACGGTGCCGCCGGCCGGCGAGTGCTTGCAGGCGTTGTCCACCAGATTGGCCACCACCTGGTGCAGCCGCTCCGCGTCCGCCACCGCCGACAGGTCGGCGGGCCGCACGTCGACCGCCAGCCGGACGTCCTCGCGCCGGGCGTACGCGCCGCCCGCCGTCGCGCCGTCCACCGTCACGCCGCGCAGCACGCCGTCCAGGAACTCCCGCACCTGGAACGGGCGGGAGTCCAGCGGGACCACGCCGTCGTCCAGCTTCGACAGGTCCAGCAGGTGCGTCACCAGCCGGCCCAGCCGCTCGGTCTGCTCCAGCGCGGTGCCCAGGTTCTTCGGATCCGGCTTCACCACGCCGTCGACCACGTTCTCCAGCAGGCCGCGCAGCGCCGCGATCGGCGTGCGCAGCTCGTGCGAGACGTTGGCGATCAGCTCGCGGCGGTGCCGGTCGGCGGCCTCCAGGTCGCCCGCCATCCGGTTGAAGGTGTCGGCCAGCTCGCCGATCTCGTCCCGCGAGGAGACGTGCACCCGGGCGCTGTAGTCGCCCTCCGCCATCGACCGGGCCGCCGCCGTCATGTCCCGCAGCGGCGCGGTCAGACCGTTCGCCAGGAACTGCATGAACAGCAGCGAGGCGATCAGCGAGAAGATCATGATGATCCGGATCTGGGTCTCCGACCGGATCGCCACCACCACCATGCCGGTGGCCAGCACCACCGACACGACCACCAGCATCGCCAGCTTGCCCTTCACCGAGCGCACCGGGTCGAACGGGCGGATGTCGGCCCACACCCGGCGCGCGGCGCGCACCGCCAGCGGGGGCTGCGGGGTCGGCTCGGCTTCCCCGTTGCGTTGCTGTGGAAAGGTCATGGTGTCCCTCGGACTCGTCCCCCGCGAACGACCGGACCGCCGCGCGGGCCCCCCGGAGGCCCGGACCGGCGGCGCCCGGTCAGGACAGCGGGGCCTCCAGCGCGTAGCCCACGCCGTGCACCGTGCGGATCCAGCTCGCACCGATCTTCCGGCGCAGCGCCTTCACGTGGCTGTCCACCGTGCGGGTGCCGGACGCGTCGGTCCAGTCCCACACCTCGGCCAGCAGCTGCTCGCGGGTCAGCACCGCGCGCGGCTGCGCCGCCAGGCAGGCCAGCAGGTCGAACTCGGTCGGCGTCAGGTGCACGTCGCCCGAGCCCAGCCGGACCCGGCGCTGCACGTGGTCGATCTCCAGCTCGCCGAAGCGCAGGCTGCCGAGCGCGGGCGTGCGGGCCGCCTGCTGGGCGCGCTCCACCCGGCGCAGCAGCACGTTCACCCGGGCGGCCAGCTCGCGCATCGAGAACGGCTTGGTCATGTAGTCGTCCGCGCCGACGCCCAGGCCCACCAGCAGGTCCGTCTCGTCGTCCCGCGCGGTCAGCATCAGCACCGGCACCGGGCGCTGCGCCTGGATCCGGCGGCACACCTCCAGGCCGTCGAAGCCCGGCAGCATGATGTCGAGCACCACCAGGTCGGGCTGCCAGGTGTGGAACCCGTCCACCGCGCCCGGCCCGTCGTGGGCCACCGCCACCTTGAAGCCCTCGGCTCCCAGTCGCGCCGCGATCGACTCCGCGATGGTCGGCTCGTCCTCCACGACGAGCACCCGTCGCTGGGTGCCCACCGGGCCACTGCTGATCGTCTCTTGCTGCATCTCTGTCACGGTCACGCCACCGCCCCCAGGGCTGCGGGCCGGCCGCCTGTGGGGACGGCGGGCTCCGCTTCGTAGTCGTCTTGTTCCGTCGTGGGCTGTTGCCCCGCCCGCCGGTGCTGCTCCTGGCAGCAGCGTACGGACGCCGTCCCCGCCCGGGAGGGCGGACCGGTGCGATCCGGCCGCGGACCTCATGTCCGTCGGGCCCCCGTTCGGACGGGCACGGGCCAGTACCTTACCCGCAGCACTTGCGACCTGTAACGGTACGTGTGCGAGCGGCATATGCACGGACAGCGGTCTTCACAGGACTTACCCAGACACCTCTCACCTGCCCCCCGTATCGTGGGCCCGACGAGGCGTTCGGGAGGCGCGATGACCAGCGCGGAACTGCGGCGACGACTGATCCGGCCCGGACTGCGGGCCGTCCCCACCCCCCGGACCAACCCGTTCGCGCTCGGTTACCTGGCCCTGCTGCTCGGCACCACCCTGTTCGCCCGCTTCGGCGACCCGGACACCGTGCACCGCCTCCAGTCGGTCTCCTCCACGGACGCGCACAACCTGATGGCGCACCCGGTGGTGTCGCTGCTCGGCAGCGGGATGTGGGTCGCCGGGTCGGTGTGGATGCCCTACTTCTGGGCCTTCGGGCTCACCGTCGCCCCGCTGGAGCGGCGGGTGGGCGGACTGCGCGCGCTGGGGGTCTTCGGGGCCGGGCACATCGGCGCGACGCTCGTCTCGCAGGGCGTGGCGGTGGCCTCGGTGGCCGGCGGCGCGGCCGGCGCGGACGTGCTGGACGCGATCGACATCGGGGTCAGCTACGGGGTGCTGGCCTCGCTCGGCGGCCTCGCCGGGCTGCTGCGGCCGCTCGGCCGGGCGGTCGCGCTGGGCGCCGGGGCGGCGCTGATCGGCAACCAGCTGCTGACCGGCCCGGATCTCGTCACGGCGGTCGGCCACCCGGCCGCGCTGGCGCTCGGGATCGCGATGTGGCCGTGGCTGCGCAAGGGGCCCCGGCGGCCCCGGCGGGCGCGGGCCTGGAAGCGCGCGACGGTGGTCGAGGGCTGAGCCCCCGGATTTCTCTCGCAGTGAACAGCCGGCGGGGAACAATCGGCGTCCGCCAAGCCTTAGTCAGGTCGACTCAACTTCACTGACTGGGGAGAGATCATGGCATCGACGTCCGTTCCGCTCACTCTGCCTGTGCTGCCGCTCGACGACGAGGTGGTGCTCCCCGGCATGGTGGTCCCGCTGGAGCTGTCGGATCCGGAGGTCCGGGCCGCCGTGGAGGCGGCCAGGGCGGGGAGCGGCGGCGGGGGCAAGCCGCAGGTGCTGCTGGTGCCGCGGCTGGACGGCTCGTACGCGGCGGTCGGCGCGCTGGCGACGGTCGAGCAGGTCGGCCGGCTGGCGGACGGCGACCCGGCGGCGCTGGTACGGGCCGTCCGACGGGTGCGGATCGGCAAGGGCACCACCGGGCCCGGCGCCGCGCTGTGGGTGGAGACCACGCCGTTCAAGGAGTCCGACCCCGGCCTGCCGGTGGCGGGCCGCGCGGCCGAGCTGGTCAAGGAGTACAAGGCGCTGTCCACGAAGTGGCTGCGCCGGCGCGGGGCATGGCAGATCGTCGACCGGGTCGCCGCGATCGAGGACATCGGCGAGCTCGCGGACAACATCGGCTACGCGCCGTTCGCCACCGCCGAGCAGAAGCTGAAGGTGCTGCTGGAGGCGGACCGCCCGGCCCGGCTGGAGTACGCGCTCGGCCTGCTGCGCGAGCACCTCGCGGAGGAGGAGGTCAACGACACCATCCGCAAGGACGTCGAGGAGGGCGTCGCCAAGCAGCAGAAGGAGTTCCTGCTGCGCCGCCAGCTGGAGGCCGTGCGCAAGGAGCTGGCCGAGCTGAACGGCGAGTCCGGCACCGAGGAGGACGACTACCGGGCCCGGGTGGAGGCCGCTTCGCTGCCGGAGAAGGTCCGGGAGGCGGCGCTCAAGGAGGTCGACAAGCTGGAGCGCGCCAGCGACCAGTCGCCCGAGGGCTCGTGGATCCGCACCTGGCTGGACACCGTCCTCGAACTGCCGTGGAACGAGCGCTCCGAGGACGCGTACGACATCGCCGCCGCCCGCGCCGTGCTCGACGCGGACCACACCGGGCTGGCGGACGTGAAGGACCGGATCGTCGAGTACCTGGCGGTGCGCAAGCGCCGGGCCGAGCAGGGCCTCGGGCAGATCGGCGGCCGGCGCGGAGGCGCGGTGCTGGCGCTGGTCGGCCCGCCCGGCACCGGAAAGACCTCGCTCGGCGAGTCCGTGGCGAAGGCGATGGGCCGGTCGTTCGTCCGGGTGGCGCTCGGCGGCGTCCGCGACGAGGCGGAGATCCGCGGCCACCGGCGCACCTACGTGGGCTCGATCCCCGGCCGGATCGTCCGGGCGATCAAGGAGGCCGGGACGATGAACCCGGTGGTGCTGCTCGACGAGATCGACAAGGTCGGCTCGGACTACCGGGGCGACCCGGCGGCGGCGCTGCTGGAGGTGCTGGACCCGGCGCAGAACCACACCTTCCGGGACCACTACCTGGAGGTCGAGCTCGACCTCTCGGACGTGGTCTTCCTGGCCACCGCCAACGTGCTGGAGGCCATCCCCGAGCCGCTGCTCGACCGGATGGACGTGGTCCGGCTGGACGGCTACACCGAGGACGAGAAGGTCGCCATCGCCCGCGACCACCTGCTGCCCCGGCAGCTCGCCAAGGCGGGCCTCGGCGCGCCGGAGCTGACGGTGGACGAGGAGGCGCTGCGCCGGCTCGCCGCCGAGTACACCCGGGAGGCGGGCGTCCGGAACCTGGAGCGGTCGATCGCGCGGATCCTGCGGAAGGTCGCCGCGCAGGCCGAGCTGGGCGAGCGCGAGCTGCCGGCCGCGATCGGCCCGGACGACCTGCGGGCGCTGCTGGGCCGGCCGCACCACGTGCCGGAGTCGGCGCAGGAGCCGGCCGAGCGGCGGACGGCGGTGCCCGGCGTGGCGACGGGCCTGGCGGTGACGGGCGCCGGCGGTGACGTCCTCTACATCGAGGCGTCGCTGGCGGACGCGGAGACCGGCTCGACCGGGCTGACGCTGACCGGGCAGCTGGGCGACGTGATGAAGGAGTCGGCGCACATCGCGCTCTCCTACCTGCGCTCGCGCGGCGCCGAGCTGGAGCTGCCGGTGACGGGCCTGCGCGAGCGGGGCATCCACCTGCACGTGCCGGCCGGCGCGGTGCCGAAGGACGGCCCGAGCGCGGGCATCACGATGACCACGGCGCTGGCCTCGCTGCTGTCCGGCCGCAAGGTGCGCACCGACGTGGCGATGACCGGCGAGGTGTCGCTGACCGGCCGGGTGCTGCCGATCGGCGGCGTCAAGCAGAAGCTGCTGGCCGCGGACCGGGCCGGGGTCACCACGGTGATCATCCCGAAGCGCAACGAGGCGGACCTGGACGACGTCCCCGCCGAGGTGCTGGAGCGGCTCACGGTGCACGCCGTGGCCGACGTCCGGGAGGTGCTGCGGCTGGCGCTGGAGCCGGCGGAAGTGCTGGTCGCGGCCGCCTGACGGCGGGCCGAGGGCCGCGGAGCGTCCACTCCGCGGCCCTCGGTGGTTGCCGATCCGGGCCCGTGGCAGACTTCCGGCATGCCGTCCCCTACGCAGCGCGCGCTGACCGCAATGCCGGAGTCGTTCCGTCCGTTCCTGGTCAAGCACCGCAAGTTGGTGAAGTTCCTCGTGGTCGGAGGAACCTGCTTCCTGATCACCACGGTGATCAACTTCGCTCTGAAGACGACCGTGCTGAAGACCAAGCCGATCGTCGCGCTGGTCATCGCGACCGTGATCGCGACCGGCGTCTCGTACGTGCTGAACCGGCAGTGGTCGTTCCGGGCCGCGGGCAAGCAGCGTGAGACGGTGCTGTTCGTGGTGGTCAGCGCGCTCGCGGTGGGGGTGAACGTCCTGCCGCTGGCGGTCTCGCGCTATGTGTTCGACCTTCGCCGGCCGCACGTCAGCCACTTCACCCAGGAGGTGGCCGACTTCGTCAGCGGCATGATCATCGGCACGCTGGTGGCGATGGTGTTCCGCTACTGGGCGATGAACCGGTACGTGTTCACCCACCTGTCGGACCGGGTGGCCTCGGGCGAGCAGGGGCGGGAGCCGGAGCGGGTCTGACCCCCGCCCTGCATCGGGTGGCCGCTCACGCCTCCGTCGGGGCGGGGCGGCGCAGCAGCGGCCCGCGGGCCGCCGCGAAGAACGTCACCGCGACGCCGATGACGGCCCAGACCGCCAGCACCGTCAGCGGCAGCGCCATCGCGGAGGAGCCCAGGTAGGCGACCGAGCGGGTGGCCGAGGTGCCGGCGCCGTTCGGGATCCACTCGCCGATGGCCCGCCAGAACGCGGGCAGCAGCGGCGGCGGGTAGACGCCGCCGGCGCTCGGGTTGCCCAGTACGACGAACACCAGCACGGCCAGGCCGATGCCGATGATGTCGAACAGGCACTGCAACGCCATGGTGAAGGCGCCGACCGAGAACACCACCAGCGCGCCGACGGCGCTCAGCGCCAGGATCGAGCCGGGCAGCGCGTTCAGGATCGGCCCGGTGATCAGCGTGCCGCCGATGCCCGCGGCGATCGAGTACAGCGCCAGGGTGCCGAGCCGCAGCCCGGCCCGGTGGACGTTGGCGGGGCGCGCGCCGGCGCTGACGCCGAGGATCGAGGCGACCAGGTAGCCGCCGACGCACCAGCCGACCACCAGGTAGAAGCTGGACAGGCCCTTGCCGTCGCCGGAGGCCAGCGGAATGGTGTCCTTGGTCTCGACGGTGCGGTGCTGGGCGGCCGCGACCTTGGTGACGATCAGCTCGGCGGCACTGGACGCGGCCGGGCCGCGGGCCTCCGCGACCAGCAGGGTGTCCTGGGTGCCGGCCGGGTCGAACACCCAGGCGGCGTAGATCTTCTGGTCCTTGATCCGGGCCTGCGCGGTGGCCGCGTCCGGTTCGACGGAGGCGCGGACCGCGTGGTCCGGGACGGACTCCAGGGCGGCGGTCAGCTTCGGGGCGATCTCGGGCGGGGCGACCACGGCGATCGACAGCTCGTGCGGCTTCGGCTGGTGGAGCGCGCCCACGTACGAGGTGATGAAGCCGAGCTGGAGCAGCAGGACGGCCACCACCAGGAAGAAGGCGCGCGGGGTGACCGCGTCCTTGAGCTCGTTGACGAAGCCCTTTGCAGGCTCTGCCATGGGTGGGCATCTCCCTATCAATCCGGTGCCAGTACGCAAAACGGATACTTCATATCATGAAACAGTTACGCATCGGGGGAGGTGCGGGCTGCGCGATACTGAGCGCCATGAACGACCCCGTGGCGGACCCGGACGCCGCCGAACTGGCATTTCTCGCGGTCGAGCGCGAGGTGGCGACGCTGTTCCGGCGCAGTCGGGCGCGGGCGGCGGACGTCTCCCGGCTGGTGCACCCCGAGCTGGAGGCCGGGGCGTACGTGCTGCTCGCCTTCATCCGGGAGTCCGGGCGGGCGCGGGTGACCGACATCGGGCTGCACTTCGGAGTGGGCAAGGCCACCGTCAGCCGGCAGATCCGGGCGATCGAGGAGCTGGGGCTGCTGCGCCGGGAGACCGACCCGCTGGACCGGCGGGCCTCGCTGGTGTCGCTGACCGAGGACGGCGAGCGGCGGTTCGCGGCCGCCCGGGAGGTGCGGATGGCGCGCTTCCGGGCCTCGCTGGCAGGGTGGGAGCTGGGTGAGCTCGAACACTTCGCGCGGCTGCTGGAGCGCTTCAACGAGCTGACCGAAGGGGTCTGACCAGGGCTTTCGCCGCTTCCTTTACCTGGGCTTGAAGAAAGTTGCCCTAGTCAACTATCTGCGTATAGTTGCTTGAGGCAACGAATTTTCAGTCGAAGGAAGCGCATGTCGACGACTCAACCGACCGCCCCCCAGGCCCAGATGTCCCACCGTCAAGTGCTCGAAGCCCTCTCCGGCCTGCTCCTCGGCCTGTTCGTGGCCGTGCTGTCCTCCACGGTCGTCTCCAACGCGCTGCCGAGGATCCTCAACGACCTGCACGGCGGCGAGTCCGCGTACACCTGGGTGGTCACCGCCGCCCTGCTGTCGATCACCGCCGCGACCCCGCTCTGGGGCAAGCTCTCCGACCTGGTCAGCAAGAAGCTGCTGGTGCAGATCGCCATGGTGATCTACGTCCTCTCCTCGGCGCTGGCCGGCCTCTCGCAGAGCATCGGCATGCTGATCTTCTGCCGGGTGCTGCAGGGCATCGGGGCCGGCGGTGTGATCGCGCTCGGCCAGATCTGCCTGGCCGCGATGGTCCCGCCGCGCGAGCGCGGGCGCTACAGCGGCTACTTCGGCGCGGTCTTCGCGCTCGCCACCATCGGCGGACCGCTGATCGGCGGCGTCATCGTGGACACCTCCTGGCTCGGCTGGCGCTGGTGCTTCTACGTCGGCGTCCCGTTCGCCCTGCTCGCCATCCTGGTGCTGCAGCGGACCCTCAAGCTCCCCGAGCAGCCCGCTCGCAAGCCGAAGATCGACTACCTGGGCGCGGTGCTGATCACCGCCGCCGTCAGCCTGCTGATGATCTGGATCTCGCTGGCCGGCAAGAACTACGACTGGCTCTCCTGGCAGACCGCCGTGATGGTGCTCGGCGGCCTGGCGCTGGCCGGGCTGTTCGTCGCCGTCGAGAAGCGCGCCGCCGAACCGCTGATCCCGCTCGACCTGTTCCGGCACCGCACCGTCGCGCTCGCCTCGGTGGCCTCCGCGTTCGTCGGCGTCGGCATGTACGGCACCACCACCTTCCTCGGCCAGTACTTCCAGCTCGCCAAGGAGAAGACCCCCACCCAGGCCGGCCTGCTCACCCTGCCGATGATCCTCGGCCTGGCGGTCTCCTCCACGGTGGCCGGCAAGCTCATCACCAAGTACGGCAAGTGGAAGGGCTACCTGGTCGGCGGCACCGTCATGCTGGCCGTCGGACTCGGCCTGATGGGCACCGCGCGGGCCGGCACCTCGTACGGGCTGCTCGCGCTCTACATGGCGGTGGCCGGCGTCGGCCTCGGTCTGACCAGCCAGAACCTGGTGCTCGCGGTGCAGAACACCGTCCCCCGCAACGAGCTCGGCGCGGCCAGCTCGGTGGTCACCTTCTTCCGCACCATGGGCGGGGCGATGGGCGTCTCCGCGCTCGGCGCGCTGCTCGGGCACAAGGTCGCCTCCTACCTGGCGGAGAACTTCGCCAAGGCCGGGCTGCCCGCCTCGGCCGGCACCGGCGACGGCATCCCCGACCTGCACACGCTGCCCGCCCGGGTGGTCCCGCTGGTCACCGACGCGTTCGGGCACGGCGTCGGCACCGTGTTCCTGGTCGCCGCGCCGTTCGCGGTGGTCGGCTTCCTGCTGGTGCTGTTCATCCGGGAGGTGCCGCTGCGCACCGCCGCCGACGAGACCCCCGCCCCGGCGGCGAAGCCGGGGGAGCTGGTCGCCGACTGACAGCCGAACCGTCGACCTGCGCGCGAAGGGCCCTGCCGGGTGGTGGCAGGGCCCTTCGGCGTGGCGGGGGGTGCTACTTGGCGGCGATCAGGCTGATGCCGTAGGCGACCGCGGCCGCGCAGGCGGCGAAGCAGGTGGCGGCGGCGATCAGGGCCGGGACGCCGTTGCCGGTGCCGGCCTCGACGGCGGCCTCGCGGCGGGACAGGGCGAGGTTGCCCAGGGCGAAGACGGTGACGACGGCGAGGGTGACGGCCAGGCTGACGCCGGCGGTCTCGGCCAGGGCGGCCCACTTGATGTGCATGGTTCGTGTCCTCTCAGGCCGCGATGGTGGTCTGGCCGGTGGGGGTGCCGGTGACCGGCAGGTCCACGGTGGCGCTGTCGTTCACGTTGAGGGCGTGCACCGGCTGGCGGCGGGAGATCAGCCACATCGAGCCGGCGCCGAGCACCAGCGCGACGCCGACCACGGCCACGCCCCAGTCGCCCCGGTCGGCGATCAGCGCGGCCACGCCGGACACCAGGCCGGCGGCCGGCAGGGTCAGGCCCCAGGTGTAGACCATGCGGCGCACCATGCCCCAGCGCAGCTTGCCGGACGGGCCGCCCAGGCCGGCGCCCATGATGCCGCCGGAGCAGACCTGGGTGGTGGACAGGCCGTAGCCCATGTGCGAGGAGGTCAGGATCACGGTCGCGGCGGCGGTCTCCGAGGAGAAGCCCTGCGGCGGCTTGATGTCGGCCAGGCCCGAGCCCATCGAGCGGATGATCCGCCAGCCGCCCATGTAGGTGCCCAGCGCGATCGCCAGACCGGCGCTGATGATCACCCAGGTCGGCGGGCCGTCGCCCTTGTGCAGCTGGCCGGCCGAGATCAGGGTCAGCGTGATGATGCCCATGGTCTTCTGCGCGTCGTTGGTGCCGTGCGCCAGCGAGATCAGCGAGGAGGAGAAGATCTGGCCCCGGCGGAAGCCCTTCTCGGTGGACTTCTTCGGGTTCTTCCCGGCGATCAGGTAGGCGATCTTCGTGGCGCCCCAGGAGGCCAGGCCCGCGATGATCGGGGAGGCCACCGCCGGGATCAGGATCTTGGAGACCACGGTGGAGAAGTTGACCCCGCTGACGCCGGCGCCGACGATCGTCGCGCCGATCAGGCCGCCGTACAGGGCGTGCGAGGAGGAGGAGGGCAGGCCCTTCAGCCAGGTCAGCAGGTTCCACAGGATCGCGCCGACCAGTGCGGCGAAGATGATCGAGGGTTGCAGTCCGGCCTTCTCGTTGACGATGCCGCCCGAGATGGTGGTGGCCACCTTCACCGACAGGAACGCGCCGGCGAAGTTCAGCACCGCGGCGATGGCCACGGCGACCTTGGGCTTGAGGGCGCCGGTGGCGATGGAGGTGGCCATCGCGTTGGCGGTGTCGTGGAAGCCGTTCGTGAAGTCGAAGGCGAGCGCCGTGATGATCACAACGGCCACCAGGAACGTGATGTGTTCCATACCCAAACAATCGTCGAAGTGGTCGGACTGACGTTGCTGTCCGGGGCGACCGTAGGAAGCCATGGTGAACGGGAGGTTAACTCGGCACGGAGTCATGGTTCCGTTCATGGCGCGCGAGTTGCCGGAGCGTCGGTTTTCCATGGAGACCGCGACTGTCGATGAGAGGGTTGTCACACCTTCGCGCGGATGAGAATTCACTTCGCGCCCCCCTGGGCACCTGCCGGTAACCCCCCTCCGCATGGCAGGATCGGTCCGATCGCCGACGGAGAACCAGGGGAGGGCCGGCCGATGGGGGCAGGGCAGCGCGCGGAATCGACCGGACTGCGGCCGTGGGTGCGTGCCGCGCTGCGCTGCGGGGCGGTGATCGCCGTCGCCGCACTGGCGCTGCCGTTCGGCACCGCCGCGTACGCCGCGCCGGCCCCGGGCGCGCCGAGCGCCCCCGCCGACCCGCTGGCGGAGGCGAAGGCCACCCTGGGCCCGCTGCTGGAGCAGCTGCACACCCTCTACCAGCAGGCCGAGGCCGCCACCGAGCAGTACAACGGCACCGCGGCCCGGCTCACCGAGCAGCAGGCCGCCGTCCAGGACCTGAACGCCCGGGTGACGCGGCAGCAGGAGGCCGTGGACACCGGCAACGACCTGGCCGCGCAGCTGGCGGGCGCGCAGTACCGCAACAACCAGATATCCGGGTACGCCGAACTGCTGCTGGCCAAGGACCCGTACGAGGCGGTGCTGATCGCCGAACTGCTGGACTCCGCCGGGCGCTCGCAGAAGGCGTTCCTGGAGCGGCTCAAGGCCGACCGGGACACCCTGTCCGCCGCGCAGCTCGCCGCCCAGCAGGCGCTGGCCGAGTCGCAGGCGCTGGCCGTCCAGCAGGAGCAGCAGAAGAACGAGGTGGCCAGGAAGCTCGCCGACGTCGAGACGCTGGTCGGCTCGCTCACCGGCGCCCAGCGCAGCGAGCTGGAGGAGCTGGAGAAGGCGCAGGCCAACGAGGCGCAGCTGGCGTTCCTGGCCTCCGGGGCGCTCGGCAAGGGCGAGCGCACGCCGTCCGCGATGGGCCGCAAGGCGGTGGCCTGGGCGCTCCAGCAGCTCGGCAAGGACTACGTGTGGGGCGGCGCCGGACCGGACGTGTTCGACTGCTCGGGCCTCACCTCGCAGGCCTGGCTGCACGCCGGCAAGGCCATTCCGCGCACCAGCCAGGAGCAGTGGGCGCAGCTCCAGCACGTGCCGCTGAACCAGATGCGCCCCGGCGACCTGGTGGTCTACTACGGCGGCGCCACCCACATCGGGATGTACATCGGCGGCGGCCTGGTCGTGCAGGCCCCGCGCACCGGCGACGTGGTGAAGGTGTCGCAGGTCGGCGCGATGCCGATCCTGGGCGCCGTGCGGCCCGACCCGGAGGACACGGCGGACGACGCGGGCGGCGAGTGGAAGGTGCCGGACGTGAAGGTCGGCGGGTCGAAGATCGAGCCCGCCAAGCCGTCCACGCTGCCGCCCGCGCCGGCCCCGAGCACCCCGGCGCCCGGCGGTTCGTCCTCGCCGACCTCGCTGCCGAGCCTGCCCGGCGGCTCCAAGCCGACGCTGCCGGGCGGCGGCGGCTCGCCGAGCACCGGTGCGAGCGGGTCGCCCAGCGGCTCGGCCTCCGGTTCGCCCAGCGGCTCCGCCTCGGCGCCGTCGTCGGTCTCGCCGAGCGCCGAAGGCTCCGGCTCGGCCGCGCCGTCGTCCCGCTGACGGGCGGCGCGGCCGGCGCGGTCGGTCAGGCGGTGGGCTCCAGGCGGACCACCACGGCCTTGGAGGTCGGGGTGTTGCTGACGTCCGCCGTGGAGTCCAGCGGCACCAGCACGTTGGTCTCCGGGTAGTAGGCGGCCGCGCCGCCGCGCGCCACCGGGTAGTGCACCACCCGGAAGTGCGGGGCGCGCCGCTCGACGCCGTCCTTCCACTCGCCCACCAGGTCGACGAATTGCCCGTCGGCGAGGCCGAGTTCGGCGGCGTCGGCGGGGTTCACCAGGACCACCCGGCGGCCGCCGGTGATGCCCCGGTAGCGGTCGTCCAGGCCGTAGACCGTGGTGTTGTACTGGTCGTGCGAGCGCAGCGTCTGGAGCAGCAGCCGGCCCGGCGGGACGTCGGGGGCGGTGAGCGGGTTGACGGTGAAGTTGGCCTTGCCGGTGGCGGTGGGGAAGGTGCGGCTGTCGCGCGGGGCGTGCGGCAGGGCGAAGCCGCCGGGGCGGCGGACCTTGGTGTTGAAGTCGTCGAAGCCGGGGACGACGCGGGATATCCGGTCCCGGATCAGGTCGTAGTCGCGGGCGAAGTCCTCCCACGGCGTGGGGTCCTGCGGGCCGAGGGCGGCGCGGGCCAGCCGGCTGACGATCGCGACCTCGGAGAGCAGGCCGGGCGCGGGCGGGCGCAGGCCGCCGCGGGAGGAGTGCACCATGCCCATGGAGTCCTCGACGCTGACGAACTGCGGGCCGAGCGGGCCGGCGTCCCGGTCGGTGCGGCCGAGGGTGGGCAGGATCAGCGCGCGGGCGCCGGTGACCACGTGCGAGCGGTTCAGCTTGGTGGAGACGTGCACGGTCAGCCGGCAGCGGCGCATCGCGGCCTCGGTGGCGTCGGTGTCGGGGCTGGCGGAGACGAAGTTGCCGCCCATCGCGAAGAAGACCTTCACCCGGCCGTCGCGCATCGCCCGGATGGTGTCGACGGTGTCGTAGCCGTGGGCGCGCGGCGGCTCGAAGCCGAACTCCTCGCCCAGGGCGTCCAGGAACGCCGTGCTCGGGCGTTCGAAGATGCCCATGGTGCGGTCGCCCTGCACGTTGCTGTGGCCGCGGACCGGGCAGACGCCCGCGCCGGGGCGGCCGATGTTGCCGCGCAGCAGCAGGAAGTCGACCACCTCGCGGATGGTCGGCACCGAGTGCTTGTGCTGGGTCAGGCCCATCGCCCAGCAGACGATGATCTTCTTCGAGGCGAGTACCAGGCGGTGCAGCTCCTCGATCCGCTCCCAGGGCAGGCCGGTGGCGGCCAGCGTGGCCGGGCGGTCGAGCTCGGCCGCGTCGGCGGCGAACTCCTCGAAGCCGGCGCAGTGTTCGGCGACGAAGGCCTCGTCGACCGCGCCCGGGGTGGTGAGCAGCAGGTGGTTCAGCGCGCGGAACAGCGCCAGGTCGCCGCCGAGCCGGATCTGCAGGAAGAGGTCGGTCAGCTTGGTGCCGCCGCCGACCAGGCCGCGCGGGGTCTGCGGGTTCTTGAACCGCTCCAGGCCGGCCTCGGGCAGCGGGTTGACGCTGACGATCTTCGCGCCGGCCCGCTTGGCGCGCTCCAGCGCGGAGAGCATCCGGGGGTGGTTGGTGCCCGGGTTCTGGCCCGCGACGATGATCAGGTCGGCCTGGTAGAGGTCCTTGAGCGAGACGCTGCCCTTGCCGACGCCGAGCGTCTCGGTGAGCGCCGAACCCGAGGACTCGTGGCACATGTTGGAGCAGTCGGGCAGGTTGTTGGTGCCCAGCCGGCGGGCGAACAGCTGGTACGCGAAGGCCGCCTCGTTGGAGGTGCGGCCGGAGGTGTAGAACGCGGCCCCGTTCGGGGAGTCGAGCGCGGTGAGCTCCTCGGCGATCAGCGCGAAGGCCTCGTCCCAGCCGATCGGCGTGTAGTGGGAGGCGCCCTCGTCGAGCAGCATCGGGGTGGTCAGGCGGCCCTGCTGGCCGAGCCAGTAGCCGGAGCGGTCGGCGAGTTCGGCGACCGGGTGGGCGGCGAAGAACTCCGGGGTTGTTCGGCGTTCGGTGGCCTCCTCGGCGACGGCCTTCGCGCCGTTCTCGCAGAACTCCGCGAGGTGCGGCTTGTCGGGCTCGGGCCAGGCGCAGCCCGGGCAGTCGAAGCCGTCGGGCTGGTTGACCTTGCGCAGGGTGGACAGCACCCGGCCCGGCGACATCTGGTCGGCGGCCATCCGCAGGGTGTGGCCGATGGCGGGCAGGCCGGCGGCGGCGTGGGCCGGCGGTCCGACGTGCGGCGCGTCCTGGGCGGGGTCGCGGTGCGGGGGCTGCTTGGCCATGGCGGACTCTCCGGAGGGCTCGGGGTGCTTGGAGCGTATCCGGTGCGGCGGCGGGTGTCGTGGGGTGGCGGTCCGCTGTCCTCCGGGGCCGGTCAGGCGTCCTTCTGGAGCTCCGCCAGCAGGCGGCGGGCGACCGCGTCGTTCTGCCGGAACGCCGCGGCGTCGGTGCGCGGGCGGGCGAAGGCGGCGGGGGCGCGGGTGGTGGTGGTCGGGCCGAGGGCGGTGCGGCGCGGGTGCGGGCGGCCGCCGAGGGCGGGGTCGAGCAGGCGGGCGTCGGGGTCGGTGCGCACCAGGCCGGAGCGGTAGGTGTGGCCGTCGGGGTCGGTGAGGCGCTCCTCGGCGATCCGGCCCTCGTGCAGCAGGCGGCGCAGCAGCGGGTCGGCGGTGCGGTCGAGGGCGTGCCGGGGCAGGAAGGCGTCGACCAGCGCGGTGCCGTGCACGTGGTGGCCGGGCAGCGCGGGCGAGGAGGCGCGGAAGGCGCCGCGCCGCTCGTCGAGGTGGACGTGCAGGTCGGGGCCGAGGAAGTGGAGCAGCCCGGCGTCGGCGAGGGCGAGCAGCTGCTCCAGGCGGAAGCCGGGCGGGCCGGAGGCGTACCAGGAGAAGAAGCCGGGCCACCAGCCGTCCAGGTCGGCGGCGGTGGAGCGGGCGGTGAGCGGGTGCCGGGGCAGCAGGCGGCCGAGTTGGCCGTAGACCGAGAGCAGGGCGTAAAAGGCGCCGAGGTCGGCGCTGTACCGGGGGTCGGAGCGGCGGGCGAGGTCGGCGCGCAGGTGGGCGTGCAGGCGCCGGCGGAGGTCGGCGGGGTCGGTGGCGCGCAGGCCGGCCAGCGGGCGGTCGAGGCGTTCGAGGTCGAGCCGGTCCTCGGGGTCGGGGACGGCGGCGGCGACCAGGGCCTCGCGCTGCGGGCTGTACCAGGGGAGCGGGTGGTAGGCGGCGAGGAACGCGTCCCAGGGCAGGGTGGTGCGGTCGGGGTGGCCGTGGAACAGCTCGTGGTAGTAGCCGAAGCCGATCTCCTTGGCCATCGCGGGCCACAGGTCGCGGCGGAACTCCAGTGGCCCGTCCGGGAGTTCGGTGTCCGGCCCGAAGTAGCGGGGCAGCGGCGGGCGCGGGCCCCGGAGGCGGTAGTCGGTCTTGGCGTGGTAAGGGACGCCGCGCCGGGAGCCCGCGTACAGCACCGGCTCGCGGCCGGACGGGAGGTAGCGCAGGCCGCCGCAGGGCTTCGGGGCGAAGCGGCCGCCGCGGCCCTCGGTGAGCAGCGCGACCAGGTCGACGAAGGCCAGGCCGAGGCCGCGGACGATCACCGGCTCGCCGGGGGCCAGGCCGGAGAGGTCGGCGTCGGCGGTGAACGCGGGCGGCAGGTAGGTGCGGCCGTGGCGGGCGGCGAAGGCGCGGGCGGCGGCGGTCTCCGGGCCGGGCGCGGAGTCGAGGTGGCCGAGGGCGAGCACCACCCGGTCGGCGGGCAGCACGGTGTCGGCGAGGTGGACGTGCTGCACGCCGTCCGGGTCGCCGGTGATCCGCAGTGCGGTGCCGTGGTGGACGAACAGCCGTATGCGGTCCGGGAGTTCGGCGACGGCGCGGCGCAGCACCCAGTCCAGGTAGGCGCTCTGGGCGCGTCGGGAGGCGAAGTCGGTGGGGGCGAGGGTGCGCAGCTCGTCGGCGACGTCCGGGTCGGCGACCGGCCGGTAGGGCGGGTGGGCGGCCGGTTCGGTGGCCCACTGGGCGAGCGACGGGCCGGGGCGGACCGGGCCGAGCACGGTGGAGCGTTCGTCGGTGAACATCGTGATGTCCTCGGCCAGCGAGTTCATCCGCAGCAGCGGCGACTGCGCGTGCCGCCAGATCCGGCCGCCGCCGGGCGGGTGCGGATCGACCAGGTGGACGTCCAACTCGGTGTCGGGGGCGAGCAGTTCGGGCGCGTTGGCGGCGATCCGCTCCAGCAGGCCGGTGCCGCGCGGGCCCGCGCCGACGATCACCAGGCTCGGCACCCCGCTCACCGCCCGCCGGCCCGGCGCAGCGCCGCCCGGGCCCGCTGCCAGGGCGTGGGCGGCAGCTCGGCGCGGGTGGAGCCGCGGGCGAAGCGCCGCTCCAGGTAGTACTGGCCGACCGACAGCAGGCTGGTCACCGCCACGTACCAGAGCGTGGCGACCACCAGCAGCGGGATCACCTGGTACGTCCGGTTGTAGATCAACTGGGCGGAGAACAGCAGGTCGTGGACAGCCAGCACGGAGATCACCGAGGTGCCCTTGAGGGTGCCGATCAGCATGTTCCCGGCGGGCGGCAGGATCGCCCGCATCGCCTGCGGCAGCACGATCCGGCGCAGCACCCGGCCGCGGCCGAGGCCGAGCGAGGCGGCCGCCTCCAGCTGGCCCTGGTCCACCGACAGGACGCCGGAGCGCACCACCTCGGCGGCGAACGCGGCCTCGTGCAGGGTGAGCCCGATGACGGCGGTGAGCACCGGGCCGAGCAGGTCCACCGTCCGCACCGCGAACAGCTCGCCGCCGAACGGGACGCTCAGCGCGAGCTTCGGGTACAGCGCGCCGATGTTGAACCAGAACAGCAGCTGGACCAGCAGCGGAGTGGCCCGGAAGAGCCAGACGAAGCCCCAACTGAGGCTCCGCAGCACCGGGTTGCCGGACAGCCGGGCCACCGCCAGGCCGGTGCCGAGGGCGAAGCCGAGGGTCGTCACGGCGGCGGTCAGCCAGAGCGTCAGCCCCAGGCCGCGCAGGATCGCGGTCGAGGTCAGGTAGGCGCCCACCACCGGCCACTCGAAGGCCGGGTTGCCGGCCAGCGAGCGCAGCAGCAGCGCGGTGGCCAGCAGCGCCAGGCCGCCGCTCACGTACCGCCAGGGGCGGCGGCGCGGGGCGATCGGCAGTTCGCCGGGCGGGGCGGCCGTGGTGGTGGGGAGCGGAGGGGCGACGGGCGAGGCCATGAGGGCTCCAGGGGCGGCGGGGCAGGCGGTCTCCGCATGCCGTCACTCACGCGCGCCGCGTCCCTCAACGCGGCTGGGCCTGGCGGCTGTCGGCGGCCGGGCCCGGGCGGTACTCGCTCCGCCCCGATGGTACGCAGCGGCGGCCCGGGGGCGTCAAGGGCGGCCAGGTTTCGCCGCGTTAAGGATGGTTGACGGATCATCGGCGGCGCTGCTCAACTGTTCGACATGACTGCCGAGCAGCCCGCCCTGGTGACGCGCGGCCACATCGACTTCGGTCGGGTGTGGTCCGCCGCGTGTCGCGGCTGACCCGGCAGCGGGCCGCCTGACCGGCCCTCGCTCCTTCGGGAGTCCTCCCTCGGTCGCCCCGTCGCGGGCCGGGAGCCCGTCCGCCCGGACGGACCAACAGGCGTACGCTGCCGCCCTTTTCACGTCCCCGCTCGCTCCGAGCCCGCCCCGGCGCCCCGTCACGCGCCGCCCTGATTCCCGCCGATTTCCCGCCGTTCCCGTCCCCGCCCGCCGAGGCGTCCCCCGGCATGCCCGGACGGAACCGCGCCGACCCGAAGAGGCCCGCCATGCCCGTCGAGTTCCTCGGAATCGCCGCCACCGGCGACGGTTCGGAGACCACCGCCCGCACCACCCACGCCTTCGACCGCGACTACACGCTGCGGCTGGCCCGTGCCCACGAGGACCACGGCTGGGACCGGGTGCTGTTCGCCTACGGCGCCGGCTCCCCGGAGCCCGCCGCCTCCGCCGCGTACCTCGCCGCCAAGCTCGACACGCTGCAGATCCTGCTGGCCCACCGCCCGAACGTGTCCTACCCGACCTTCGCCGCCAAGACCTTCGCCACGCTGGACCGGATCAGCGACGGCCGGCTCACCGTGCACTTCATCACCGGCGGCAACGACCACGAGCAGCAGCGCGAGGGCGACTTCCTGCCCAAGGACCGCCGCTACGACCGCACCCGGGAGTACATCCGGATCGTCAAGCGGGCCTGGACCAGCCGCGAACCCTTCGACCACGACGGCGAGTTCTACCGCTTCAACGACTTCGTCGCGGACGTCTTCCCGGTCCAGCTGCCCCGCCCGGACGTCTCCTTCGGCGGCTCCTCGCCCGCCGCCTACGCGGCCGGCGGCGCCGAGGCCGACATCTACTGCCTGTGGGGCGAGCCGCTGGCCCGCACCGCCGAGCAGATCGAGCAGGTCAAGGCCGCCGCGAAGGCCGCCGGACGCACCGACGTGCCGCGCATCCAGGCCGCGTTCCGGCCGATCATCGCGCCCACCGAGGAACTCGCCTGGGAGAAGGCGCACCGCACGGTCGGCGCGATCAGGGCCCGGCGGGAGAGCCAGGACCTGGTGCGCCGCCGGCTGACCGCCGACCGGCAGCCCGAGAACACCGGCTCGCAGCGGCTGCTGGAGATCGCCGAGGCCGGCGAGCGCTACGACCGCGCGCTGTGGACGCCGACCGCCGCCGCCACCGGCGGCGCGGGCAACTCCAACGCGCTGGTCGGCACCCCCGAGACCGTCGCCCAGGCCCTGCTGGACTACTACGACCTCGGAGTGGAGATCCTCTCCGCCCGCGGCTACGACCACATCGGCGACGCCATCGACTTCGGCCGGTACGTCATCCCGCTGGTGCGCGAGGAGGTCGCCAAGCGCGACGCCGCCAAGGCCGGGGCGGCCCACGAGTGAGCAGCACGCTGACCGTCGAGCGGGCCGTCCTCGGCGACCCGCTCACCGAACCGCTGATCCGCGAACTCACCCACGAGTACGTCACCCGCTACGGCCCCGGCGGCCACGAGGAGATGGCCCGCCACCCCGCCGAGGAGTTCGTGCCGCCGCACGGCCTGCTCCTGCTGCTGCTCCGCGACGGCGAACCCGTCGCGGGCGGCGCCTACCGCCGCCACGACGAGCGGACCGCCGAGCTGAAGCGGATGTGGACCGGCGCCGAGCACCGCCGGCAGGGCCACGCCCGCCGGGTGCTCGCCGAACTGGAGTCCGCCGCCCGGCAGGCCGGCTACCGGCGGATCTTCCTCACCACCGGCCCCCGCCAACCCGAGGCCAAGGCCCTCTACCTGGCGGCCGGCTACACGCCCCTGTTCGACGTCACGGAGCAGCCGGAGGAGTTCCGCCCGCTGCCCTTCGAGAAAGACCTGGCCGCCGCTCCGGGGGCCGGAAAGGCCCCGCTGCGATGAGACGCATCCACCGCCGGCTCCCGTTCGCCCCCGCCGCGGCGGCCGTCCTGCTGCTGTCCGGCTGCGGCGCCGACCCGACGGCCGGCCCGGCGGCCGCGCCGGTCGGCGTGCAGCCGAGCCAGGACGTGCTGGGCGAGGTGCGGAAGGACGACGCGGCGGCCGCGCTGCTGCCCGCCGAGGTGCGCGCCGCCGGCACCCTCAGGCTCGGCGGCGCGATCGGCACCCCGCCCGGCGCGTACTACCCCGACTCCACCCAGCACCGCCCGGTCGGCCTGGACGTGGACATCGTCGACGGCGTCGCCAAGGTGCTCGGGCTGACCGTGCAGCGGGAGGACGCCGCGTTCGAGACCATCCTGCCCGCGCTCGGCAGCGGCAAGTACGACGTCGGCACCGGCAACTTCGGCGTCACCGAGGCCCGGCTGAAGACCGTCGACTTCGTCACCTACATCGACGACGGCCAGGGCTTCGCGGTGCGCGCCGACAACACCGCGCTGACCAACGTCACCGACCTGGTCCAGCTGTGCGGACTGACCGTCGGCACCGGCGCGGGCACCACCTTCGAGGCCACCCTGAACGCCAAGAAGGACGTCTGCCCGCAGGCCGGCAGGAAGCCCTACGAGGTGAAGGCGTTCTCCGAGAACGGCGCCACCGTCACCGGCCTCCAGCAGGGCCGGCTCGACGTGGTGATGTCCACCATCAACGGCCTGCGCTACCAGGCCGCCCAGCCCGGCGCGAACGTGCGCTTCCTCGGCGAGTACCACCGGCTCGACGTCGGCTTCGCGTTCAAGAAGGGCTCGCCGCTCACCCGGGCCTTCCAGGCCGCCGTCAACCGCCTCATCCAGGACGGCAGTTACCAGAAGATCCTCGCCAAGTGGGGCACCACCGACTCGGCGATCGGCGAATCCCGGATCAACCCGCCCGAGCACTCCTGACCCCGGAGCCCCGCGATGACCGCCACTGCTCTCGAAACCCCGCGACAACAGGACGACGGCGCCGCCGAGCTGCCGATCGTCCCGCACCGCCGGCCCTGGCGGCTGGTGGCCGGACTGGCCGCGCTGGTGCTGGTCGCCCAGTTCCTGCACGGCCTGGCCGTCAACCCGGGCTGGGACTGGCCGACCTTCCGCGCCTTCGTGTTCTCCGACAGCATCCTGCGCGCGGTCGGCGTCACCCTCCAGCTCACCGCCTGGGGGACGGTGCTGGGCTTCGCCCTGGGCGCGGTCGTCGCCGCGCTGCGGCTGTCCGGCAGCCCGATCCTGCGCACCATCGCCTGGACGTACGTGTGGGCGTTCCGGTCCATTCCGCTGATCGTCCAGCTGGTGTTCTGGTTCAACCTCGCCTACCTGTACAAGCGGATCGGCATCGGCATCCCGTTCGGCCCGAGCTTCGTCTCCTTCGGCACCATGGACCTGCTCGGCGCACTCGGCGCCGCCGTCCTCGGCCTCGCCCTGCACCAGGCCGCGTACGCCGCCGAGATCATCCGCGCCGGCGTCCTCGCGGTGGACGCCGGGCAGCTCGAAGCGGCCGCCGCGCTCGGCATCCCGCGCTTCCGGCAGGCCTGGCGGATCGTGCTGCCGCAGGCCATGCGCGGCATCCTGCCGAACGCCGCGAACGAGGTGATCTCGCTGTTCAAGGGCACCTCGATCGTCTACGTGATGGCCATCGGCGAACTCTTCTACCAGGCGCAGGTGATCTACGGCCGCACCGGCCGGGTGGTGCCGCTGCTGCTGGTCGCCACCGTCTGGTACGTGCTGCTCACCACCGCGCTCTCCCTCGTCCAGTACCGCGTCGAGCGCTACTTCGCCCGCGGCAGCGAACGGACCCCGCCGCCCACCCCCTGGCAGCGCCTGCGCGCCGCCGTCACCGAGATCCAGGAGAAACGAGCATGAGCAGCGGCACGGCGATGGTGGAGGTGCGCGGCGTCCACAAGCGGTTCGGACGGCTGGAGGTGCTGCGCGGCATCGACCTCGACGTCCGGCCCGGCACCGTCACGGTGGTGCTCGGCCCGTCCGGCTCCGGGAAGTCCACCCTGCTCCGGGCCATCAACCACCTGGAGAAGCTCGACCGCGGAACCGTCCGGGTGGACGGCGAGCTGATCGGCTACCGGAGGGTCGGCGACCGGCTGCGCGAACTGCCCGAGCGCGAGGTGCTCAAGCAGCGCACCCGGCTCGGCTTCGTGTTCCAGAACTTCAACCTGTTCCCGCACCTCACCGTGGAGGAGAACCTCGTCGAGGCGCCCGTCGGCGCGCTCGGCGTCCCGCGTGACCGGGCCCGCGCCCGGGCCCGCGACCTGCTGGCCCGGGTCGGCCTCGCCGACAAGGCCGACGCCTACCCGCGCCGGCTCTCCGGCGGCCAGCAGCAGCGCGTCGCCATCGCCCGGGCGCTCGCCCTGGAGCCCAAGGTGCTGCTGTTCGACGAACCGACCTCGGCGCTCGACCCCGAGCTGGTCGGCGAGGTCCTCGACGTCATCAAGGACCTGGCGCGCGCCGGCACCACCATGATCGTGGTCACCCACGAGATCGGCTTCGCCCGCGAGATCGCCGACACGGTGGTGTTCATGGACGGCGGAGTGGTGGTCGAACAGGGCCCGCCCGACCGGGTGCTGGACGCGCCGCAGCACGAGCGGACCCGCGCCTTCCTCGCCAAGGTCCTCTGAACGTCCGTTGCCCGCAAAGGAGTTGTCGTCATGATCGCTGGTCTTCGTCGCACTGCCGGTCCGGCCGCGCTGGCCCTCGCCGCCGCCGTTCTGCTCACCGCCTGCGGCGCAGGCGGCAACGCCGCCGCCGACCTGGGCGGGTCCGGTGCGGGCACCGCGCCCAACGGCGTCAAGGTCAACCTGACGCCCGAGCAGCACCGGATCACCACGCCCGCGGTGGACGCGATCGCCGCGCTGGTGCCCGAGGAGATCCGCCGAAGAGGCACCCTCCACGTGGTGGACAACCTCGGCACCGTCCCGCCGCTGGACTTCCACGCCACCGACGACCGCACCATCATCGGCGCCGAGCCCGACCTGGCGTACCTGATCGGCAACGTCCTCGGCCTGAAGGTCGACCTCACGCCGGTCTCCTGGGAGAACGTCTTCGTCGGCCTGGACAGCGGCAAGTTCGACGTCGGCATCACCAACATCACCGTCACCGAGGCCCGCAAGGAGAAGTACGACTTCGCCACCTACCGGCTCGACATCCTCGGCTTCGAGGCCAAGAAGGGCGGCAGCTGGAAGGTCGGCGGCCCGGCCGACGTCGCCGGGCACACCATCGGCGTCGCCTCCGGCACCAACCAGGAGAAGCTGCTGCTCGCCTGGAACGAGCAGAACCTGAAGGCCGGCCTCAAGCCGGTGGACGTGAAGTACTTCCAGACCTCCTCCGACTACTACCTGGCCCTCGGCTCCGGCCGGATCGACGCCTGGCTCGGCCCCAACCCGTCCGGCGCGTTCCACGCCGCGCAGACCGGCGAGACCGAGATCATCGGCACCTACTCGGGCGGCGGCGACCAGGTCCTCGGCAAGATCGCGGCCACCACGAAGAAGGACAACGGGCTGGTGAAGGCGCTCGGCGCGGCCATCGACGAGCTGATCAGGAACGGCAGCTACGGCGAGGTGCTGAAGCGCTGGGGCCTGGACAACGAGGCCGTGCAGCGCTCCGAGATCAACCCGCCGGGCCTGCCGAAGACCGACTGACGGAAGGCCCGGGCCCCGACCAGCCGTGCGGGATGCGCTCCAGCACCCCGCCCGCGAACACGTCGTACAGCGGCAGCGGCTCCAGGTGCACGTACCCGATGTGGCAGTCGCAGCTCCCCAACGGGCAGGCGCGCGGCCGCAGTTGGGCCCGGTAGGAGTCGTCGTACAGGTTGCCCAGCGGCGGCCGGACGAAGTGGCAGCGGCGCACCGTGCCGTCCCCGTCCACCGAGACCACACTCTCCCCGGTGCGGCACGGCAGGCCCGCGCTGCGGTGCGGGTGGCGGCTGTAGCCGAACAGCGGGTCCAACGCGGTCCACTCGGCCGCCTCGGCGTCGGTGTAGGCGAGGCCGTCGGCGGCGTTCACCCACAGGTAGACGGACGGCGGCAGCGCGGCCCGCAGCCGGCGGGCCGCCGCCAGGTGCTCCGGCTGCCCGACCACGCCGACGCTGAACCGCACGCCCAGCGCCGCCAGTTCGGCGCACTTGGCGAGGAAGCGCTGCTCCGTCACCTGGCCCGGGTGGTACGTCACCCACAGCGCCAGCTTGGACAGGTCCGCCTCCGCCAGCCAGCCGGTGCGGCAGCTCGCGTTGGTCTGGATCGCCACCCGCTCCAGGTGCGGCAGCCGGCTCAGCTCCACCATCGCCCGGCGGTACCAGGACCGCACCAGGCCCTCGCCCCACGGCGTGAACAGCACCGACAGGGCGCCGTGCGGGTACGCCGCCGCCCAGGCGGTGAACCGCTCCAGCGCCGCCCGGTCCGCGCGCAGCAGCTCCGGGGAGTCGCGCCGCTTGGCGAACGGGCAGTACGGGCAGTCGTAGTCGCAGGAGGACAGCGGGCCCCGGTACAGGATCGTCAGCGCGCTCATTTCGGCGAGTACTCCGCCATCCGCCGGCGCACCCCGTCGGAGAACAGGCGCGGGCCGATCGCGTCCGACCACGCCAGGCCCTCCGGGGACAGCAGCAGGCGGCCGCGGTCGTCGGCCAGCCAGCCCCGGGCGGCGAACTCGGCCAGCTCGGCCGGGAAGTCCTCCTCCGGGGTGCTGCCGAAGCGCTCGCGGTAGGCGGCCAGGTCGACGCCCTCGCCCTGCAGCAGGGACTGCACCAGGTGGCGGCGGCGGGTCTCCTCGTCCGTCATCTCCCAGCCGAGTTCGGCGCGCGAGAAGTCCGGGGCGGCGACGTAGTCGTCGATGATCCGGCGCACCTCGCGGGCGTCCACCGCGTAGTCGAAGGAGTAGTGCAGCTTCGAGGTGTACGAGCGCGCCCCGCAGCCCAGGCCGACCATGCCGTCGGTCTGGCAGGCGTACTCGCCGGCGCTCGCGGCCGCCGCGCCGGTGCGGCGGAACATCCGCATCGACACCTGCTGGTAGCCGTTGGCCAGCAGGTGGTCGCGGCCGGCCCGGTAGAGGGTCAGGCGCTGCACGTCCCAGTCCGCGGCCGCCTGCGGCGCGGCGTGCCGGCCGAGGCCGGTCAGCGGGCGGACGTACAGCGGGTACAGGTACAGCTCCTCGGGCTGCCAACTCAGCGCCGCGTCCAGGGACTTGACCCAGCTGACCACCGTCTGGCCGTCGATGCCGTAGATCAGGTCGATGTTCAGCACCGGGAACCCGGCGTCCCGCACCCGGCCGAGCGCCGCCTCCACCGCCGCCCGCTTCTGCGGCCGGACCGCCGACTTCGCCTCCTCGTCCAGGAACGACTGCACGCCCAGGCTGAGCCGGGTGGTGCCGCGCTCGGCCAGCACCCGCAGGCGGTCGGCGGTGGCGGTGTCGGGGGAGGCCTCGACGGACAGCGGGACGCGGCGCAGGTCCGCGCCCATCCGGTGCTCGGCGATGTCGCACAGCCGCTCCAGCTCGGCCGCCGTCAGGTAGGTCGGCGTGCCGCCGCCGAACGCCGCGAGGGCGAAACGGGCATCGGCGGCGAGCGCCTCCCGGACCTGGCCGGCCTGCCGCTCCAGCGCGTCCAGGTAGGCCGTGGTCAGGCCCTCGGGGCTGCCGATCCGGGTGAACAGGTTGCAGAAGCCGCAGCGCACCTCGCAGAACGGGATGTGCAGGTAGAGCGAGAGCGCGTCCTGCTTCTCGCCCCGCCACAGCTCGGCCAGCGGTGGACGGTCGGGCAGCGGGCGGTACGCCGTCTTGTGCGGGTACGCGTAGACGTAGGACCGGTACGGGGACTCGGGGGCGGTGGTCATCGGCTCGGCTCCTGCTCGGGTGCGGCGGCCGGGAGGGTGAAGTGCGCGTACGGCACCGTCCAGACCACCTCGTGGCCGATCCGGTGGCCGGTCCAGCCGTCCTCGCCGTACGCGGTGCCGTGGTCGGAGCAGACGATCGCGAAGCACGGGCGGCGCGCGGACATCGCCGCGAACAGCCTGCCCAGGTGCGCGTCGACGTACTCCAGCGCGGCGGCGTGGCTGGCCCGGGAGTCGCCGTCCTCGCGGGTCGCGCCCGGCAGGTGGAACCAGTTCGGCTGGTGCAGCGCGGAGACGTTGACGAACAGGAACAGCGGCTGCTCCGCGGGCTGCTCGGCGGCGACCCGCTCGGCCACCGCCACCTGCGACTCGAAGGAGGTCGGCGACGGGACGCCCAACTCCGGGGCCCAGTGGCTCTCCTGGAACAGGCCCGGCAGGACGGAGCCCAGCGGGCCCTGCTTGTTGAAGAAGCCGACGCCGCCGATGCAGACCGTGCGGTAGCCGGCGCCCGCCAGCGCGGTCGGCAGGTCGGGCGCGTCGAAGACCCAGGTGCGCGGCTCGGTGGACTCGGAGCCGGCGAAACGCGCCGCGAACAGCCGCGGGTGCGGGCCGTCGGGGGAGGCGGGCGTCGGCAGGAACCCCGCCAGGATCGCCTGGTGCGCGGCGTACGTGAAGCTGCCGGGGGAGTGCCGGCGCTCCCAGGCCCCGCCCGGGATCACCCGGGCGAGGTGCGGGAGGCGGCCGGCGGCGAGCAGCTCCTCGGCGACGTCGAAGCGGAGGGTGTCGAGGGTGACCAGCAGCAGGTCATGGCTGCCGACGATCTCGTTCATGTCGGGTATGTCGTGGTGCACGGGGATTCCTAGGGTTCGCTACGCCGCCGGGGCGTCGGCCGGCGGCCGGGTGCCGCGGGCGCTCGGGTACAGCGCCGCCCGGTACCCCGGGGACGCCAACTGGGCCGCGTAGGTGTCGAGTCCGGGCGCCGGGCCGTCCGGCAGGCCCGGGAGGTTGGGGAGCAGGTCGCCGAACGCGTTGACCTCGCCGACCAGGGCACGCCGCCACCGGGCGTGCGGGAGCAGGTCGACGCCGACCATGGGGGCGCGCGGGAAGCAGCGCGCGGCGGCCTCCGCGGTGGCGAGCAGCTCCGGCCAGGCGTCGCCGGCGGCCTCCCGGACGGCCGCCGACTCGCCGCGCGCGCCGCCGAGATGGAGATTGGTCATCGGGTGCCGGCTGGTGCGCACCACCACGTGGGTGGCACGGCCGCCGACCACCAGCACCCGCAGGTCGGCGGCCAGGCCGCGCTGCCCGGACTTGGGCACCCACCGCTCCACGTGCAGGCCCTCCGGGGCCAGCCGGTCGACCAGCGCCGCGACCTCGGACGTCGAGCGGTAGCGGCGGACGGTGAGCGAGTTGTGCAGTCCGTCCGGGGCGACCTCCACCGAGGTGGTGGCCTGGACCCGGCCGCGCGGGCCGAACTCCAGCGCCACCACCCCGGAGGCGGAGGAGCCGTGCACCGGCTTGAGGAACACCCGGGGCATCCCGGCGGCCGCCAGGCGCTCGCGCAACTCCTCGAAGGAGCGCGGGAGTTCACCCGTCAGCGCGGGCGGCACCGGCACCCCGGCGGCGGTCAGCGCCGCGTGCGCGCGGCGCTTGTCGAACATCACCGCGATCTCCTCCGGATCGCCGAGCACCCGCACCCCCGGCCGGGCGGCCAGTTCGCGCAGCGCCGCCGTGACGCCCGCGTACCAGGCCGGGCCGCCCTCGACCCGGGTGGCGGCGTAGCCGGCGCCGAGGGCCGGTCCGCGCAGCAGCCGGTCCGCCTCCGGGTCCTCGCCGGGCGAGTCGACCCGGACCACCGCGCCTGGCGGCAGCCCGTACCGTCCCCGCAGCACCGAGGACCAGCTCAGCACGGCGGGCTCCGGCAGCCCGGCGGCGCGGGCCGCGGCGGCGAACAGGGTGACCCGGCGGTGCCCCGGGCAGCCCAGCACGACCAGCGGTGACGGCGTCAACTCGGCTTACCCGCCTACTCGGAGATGGCGACGTAGCGCCAGTTGTCGTTCGGGTCCTCGGCGTCGGAGAGGTCGATCTCCACGCCGGGCAGGGCGTCCTTCAGCCGCTTCTGCATCCCCTCGGTGAGGTAGTGGTGGTGCAGGTCGAGCTTCTTCAGGTGGGTGAGCGGCTGGCCCTCCAGCAGCGCCGCCGCGCCCTCGTCGGTGAGCGCGCCCATGGACAGCGCCAGCCCGGTCAGCCGGGGCACCACCGGGGCCTGGGCCGCCAGCGCGGCGATCCGGTCCTGCTGCTCGGCGTTCTGCAGGCCGAGGTACGTCAGCGACGGCAGGGCGGCGCCGGACAGGAACGGGGCGAGGTCCTCCATCGTCCAGTCGCCGCCGTAGTTGTCGACGCCGAGCCACAGCTCCAGCCGCTCCAGCGCGGGGAAGTCGCAGGCGGCGACCGCGCGGACCACGCTGCCCGACAGACCGCCGGCCTCGAAGCGCAGCGCCTTCAGCTTCTCGTGCCGCACCGGCTTCAGGGCGAGCCGCTCGTTGCCGTCGTAGTCCTCGCCGGCGCCCCGCACCACCAGCTCCTCCAGCAGCGGGAAGGTCTCGAAGACCGGCGTGATGTCGCACATCTGGATCCAGGAGATCTCACTCTCCTCCATGGTGATGTCGCCGATGAACAGCGCCCGCAGCGCGGGCAGGCGGTCGGCGGAGGCGAGCACCAGCGGCAGCACCTCGGACAGCGACTCCGGCTCCTCGGAGAACCAGCGGCCGATCACCACCGCCGTGACCCGCTCGACCTCGACGGTCTCCAGGAACTTCGCCCAGTACTCGGCGAACGTGGTCTCGTCGTCCCAGTCCACCCAGATCTTCCAGGCGGTGGACGAGGCCTCGGGCAGCTTCCCTTCCGCCGAGGCCGTCAGGAAGTCGGTGACGGGGAGGCCGTGGAACTCCCCGATGTGGTCATGGATGGTCATGCGCCGCTCCTCGCTGTCGTCGTGGGGCCTGACCCTGTCTACCAGCCACCCCCGACGTTCACCCGCACGGGTAAACCTTCGGGCGTGGTGCTGCCGCCGGGGCTCCTCGACGGGCCTGTCGGTGGGCCTGTCGGTGGGACCGCCTAGCTTTCCGGTCGGGACGTCCGGCGCCCGGCCGGACCAGACCGCGGGAGGACACGCGTGTACCGCCAGGGTGACGTACTGATCGTGCCGGTCGAGGAGAGCGCGGTGCCGGCCGCCGCAGCCCACCTGCCGCGCCAGCCCCGCGACGGCCGCGGCCGGCTGGTGCTGGCGCTCGGCGAAGTCACCGGCCACGCCCACGCGGTGGTCGGCCCGGGCGAACTGCTGCGCGAGTCCGGCCCGTTCGGCCGCGCCTGGCTGCACCTGCCGGAGGGCGGCAGGGTCGTGCACGAGGAGCACGCGGCGATCGCGCTGCCCACCGGCTGGTACCGGGTGGTCCGCCAGCGCGAGTACGTGCCCGGCGCCGTCCGCATCGTCGCCGACTGAGCAGCGCAGCCCCCACGAGACGAGGACAGAACTGATGAGCACGCAGCTGACCGGCCGTCCCGCCGACGCCTCGGTGGCGCACTGGCGGGCGGTCGCCGCCGCCACCGGCCCCGCCGACCGGGCCACCGCCGAGCACGCCGTCCGGGTCGCCTACCGGGCCGCCGGACTGGCCGAACCCACCGCGTTCCGCTGGTACCCGTCGCCGCTCGCCGCCGTCACCGAACTGCTCGACCACCACGGCGAGTTCGGCCGGTCCGTCCGCGAGCAGGTGCGCACCGCCGCCTGGGAACGGGCCCGCGCCGCCGCCCTCGCCGCGCACGGCCCCACCGGCTGGGCCGAACTGTGGGGCGCGACCGGCGCCGAACTCGCCGCCACCACCGCGCTGCCCGCCGAACGCGTCCGCGCCGCGCTGCTCGACCACTTCGCACCCGAGCCCGAAGCGCTCAGCTGGGACGAGGCCCGCAAGCCCGCCAACAAGGAACTGCGCCGCGTCGCCGGCGAGGCCCGCGCCAAGGTCCGCCTCGCCCTGGTGGACGCGGTCGCCGGCCAGCACGACGCCGCCTGGTTCGCCGCCTTCGACACCGCCGGCACCGGCGACGAAGCGCTCGCCGCGCTGGCCGGCGTCGCCCGGCAGACCGGCTGGTGGTGGCCCTGCGAGAACACCGTGCTGCTCAGCGAACGCCCCGTCGCCCTGCACCGTGACGAGGCCGGCCGCCTCGACCGCGCGGACGGCCCCGCCCTCGCCTACGCCGACGGCTTCGCGCTGTACGCCTGGCGCGGCATGCCCGTCCCCGCGGACTTCCTCCAGCAGCTCACCGGCCTCACCGTCGAACGCATCCACGGCGAGGAGAACG
Source organism: Kitasatospora sp. NPDC004531 (assembly GCF_053602195.1). NCBI lineage: Bacteria > Bacillati > Actinomycetota > Actinomycetes > Kitasatosporales > Streptomycetaceae > Kitasatospora > Kitasatospora sp. NPDC004531. The sequence continues at coordinate 36,609 of NZ_JBSGDD010000074.1, forward strand.
CGGAGCTGCGGCGCGTCATGCTGGAGCACTTCGGCTACCAGCGCTACCTCGCGGAGAGCGGCGCGCAGCCGCTGCACCGCGACGAGACGGGCACCCTCTGGCGGATCCAACTCGCGGGCGACGAACCGGTGGTGATGGTCGAGGTGCTCAACTCCACCGCCGAACCCGACGGCACCTTCCGCACCTACTACCTCCGCGTCCCCCCACACATCCGCACCGCGAGGGCCGGCGTGGCCTGGACCTTCGGCGTCGAGGAGGAGGCGTACCGCCCGCAGCGCGAGACGTGAGAGAGGGTGCGAAACGCAGGCGAGCGCGAAGACGGGGGCGCGGGGAACTGCGCGACAAGCGCACACCACGTCCGCAAGGTCGCGATCAAGTGCAGGTCATTGCCCTGCGTCGCGATCTTGCGGACGGGATGCGTTCCCCTTCGCGCAGTTCCCCGCGCCCCCGGTTGCGCTCTCTCCGGTCTCGCGCCCAAACAGCTTTCGTGCCAGCACTCCCGCAGGGCTGTCCGCCGTCTCCAGGGCCATCCAGTGGGCCAGGGCTTCGCCCGTCTGTTCGTCGCGGAGGGCCGTCGCCGCGGCCATCACCACGAACTGGTCCACCAGCCACTCGCAGAGGGACTCGGCCGGGATCTGCCGCCCCTCGTCGAGCCAGCTGATCGCGGAGGCCTCCACCACGGAGATCCAGGAGCGGACCAGCAGGGTCAGCCGCGGTCCGGCCCGGCGCACGCCGAGGTGGCGCAGGGTGCGCCGAATCGCGGCGCGGCGCACGTCGTCGACGATGGCCGAGGTGCGGGCGGTCTCCACCACGGAGCCGCCGCGCAGCAGCGCGGCGTAGCCCGCGGCGTGTTCGCCGACGAAGTCGAAGTACCGGTGCAGGACGGCGCCGAGCTGCTCGGTGGGGGTGCCGGGGAGGGCGGTGACGGTGAAGCGGTCGGTGTCCCAGTGCCGGGGCAGCGCCAGCTGCCAGGTGACCGGCTGGGCGCCGTGCGGGAGGATCAGCGAAGTGGC
>NZ_JBSGDD010000075.1:0-37190 GCF_053602195.1 Kitasatospora sp. NPDC004531
GCCGGACCGAGGCGACGCCGGTGAGGTAGGCGAGGACGGTGGCGATCAGGACCATCCAGAGGGCGGCGACGGACGCGGCCCGGCGACGCTCCGCGCGCAGGCCGAGCAGCGCGGCGGTGCGCGCCAGGTCCGCGGCGGCCAGGCCCTGCAGGATCGGCGAATCGCTCCGCCCCGCCCCGGCGACCGCGCCGCGGGCCAGCGCCAGGGCGGTGTCCCGGTCGCCGCCGGCGGCCGCCAGGCGGGCCCGCAGACCGTCGTGCTCGGCGAGCGCCGCGAACGACAGCCGCCCGCCGGTACGGGCCCGCTCCTCCTCCAGGGCGGCCAGCGCGGCGCCCGCCGCCGCCCGCTCGCCCAGATCCAGGTGCAGCCGGGCGGTGTCCAGCAGCGCGCCGCTCAGCAGCGCACCGCCGCCCAACTCCCGTGCCGCAGCCGAGGATTGGTGCAGCAGTCGGAGCGCCTCCCGGGGCCGGCCGCCGAGCGCCGCCACCGTCGCGCCGAACAGCGGCAGGAACGCCGCCGCCTCCGCGTAGCCCAGCCGCCGGGCCTGCTGCTCGGCCTCCGCCAGGCAGTCCGCCGCCCCCGCCCCGTCCTCGCCGAGCGCCAGCAGCACCGCCAGCGGACAGTTCAACGTCACCCGCACCGCCCGCCGACCCCGCCCCTGCGCCGCCAACAGCTCCCGGCAGCGCGCCACCGCCGTCGCCGCCGGCAGCGGACCGCGCCACAGCGACACCCCGAACGCGCCCAGCGCCGCCGCCCGCTCCTGCTCGCCGCCGGACCGCTCGGCATGCCGCAGCGCCCGGACCAGCAGCCGGGTCGCCGCCGCATGCTGCCCGTCGGTCTGCTCCTGCTGCGCCAGCCGCAGGCAGGCCCGGGCCTGGCCCAACTGGTCGCCCGCCCGCTCGAACACCGGCAGGGTCTGCTCGGCCACCGGCGCGGGCGCCCACTGCTGGCCCACCGCCGCCAGGCTCAGCCGGGCGTGCGCCGCCTCCACCGGATCGTCCGCGACCTCCGCGACTTCGGCGACCTCGGCGAGCAGCGCCCGGCCCGGCCCGACCCGGCCCAGCGCGAGCAGCGCCTCGCCGAGCCGCCGCAGGGCCGGCAGCCGGCCGTCCTCGCCCGGGCGCAGCAGACCGGTGGCCCGGGTCAGCAGCTCCACCGCCCAGCCCGGGTCGGTGCGGGCCGCCGCCCGCGCGCCCGCCTCCGCCAGCGCCGCGGCCGCCGCCCACCGCAGCGCCTCGGTGCCCTCGCCGTGCAGACCCAGCTCCACCCGGTGGCGGTGCGCGCGCTCCAGGTGCCCGCCGACCGCCGCCGGACCGGCCGAACGCACCGAACGCAGCGCCGCCGCCCGCTCGTGCCGCTCGGCCCGGCCCAGCTTGGACAGGCACTCGTACGCGACCTCCTGCACCACGCCGCTGGCGAACCGGAACACCGCGCCGTCCGCCACCACCAGCCGGTGCCGGCCCAGCCGCCGCAGCGCCGCCGACAGGTCGGGCCCGTCGGCGTCCAGCGCGGACAGCTCCTCGGCGGTGAACTCGCGGCCCAGCACGCACGCCAGGTCCACCGCCCGCCGCTCGGCCGGGTCCAGCGCGTCCAGCCGCGCCCCGATCAGCGTCTGCAGCGTCAACGGCACCCCGTCGCCGGCCGCGCCCGCCGGGGCCGTCAGCAGCTGCTCCAGGTGCAACGGGTTGCCGCCGGCCCGCTCCAGCAGGTGCGCCGGCGGCTCGTCGGCCAGCGCCCGCGCCAACCGCTCCGCGTCCCGGTCGGGCAGGCCGCCGAGGGTCAGCACCCGGTGCGCGGCCGGCGGGCGGGCGTCCAGCAGCTCGGGGCGGCCCAGCACGACGACCAGCACCGGCGCGTCGGCGAGCGCGGCGGTCAGCTGCTCCAGCAGGTCGAGCAGCAGCGCGGCCGCCCGGTGCGCGTCGTCGACCGCCAGCACCACCGGCCCCGCGGCGGCCAGCGCGCCCAGCACCTCGACCAGCGCCGCGGCGGTGTCCTGCGGCGACGGGGTGGGCGTGCCGTCGGCGAGCAGCCCCCGGGCCAGCACGTCCAGGCCGGGCGGACGCGGGTGCGCGGGCTCGTCGACGGGCGCGGGCCGCTGCCCGGACGGGGCGGCGAGCAGCGCGGCCACCGCGTCCGCCAGCGGCTGGAGGCCCGCCTGCTCGCCCGGCGGACGGCACCGGCCGATGCCGGACCGGTGCGGGCCGGTGCGCTCCAGCCAGTGCCGCAGCAGCCGGGACTTGCCCTGCCCCGGCTCGCCGGACAGCACCAGCAGCCGGGCCGTGCGGCGCCGCGTCGCCATCCTCAACTCGGCGTCCAGCAACGCGAGTTCGCGCTCCCGGCCGACGAACGGCAGCTCCGGTCGGGGAGCGTCCCACCCGCCCCGGTCCAGGCCGAGCAGCCGGTGCGCCGACACCGCCTGCGCCTTGCCCTTGAGCCGCAGCGGACCGAGCTCCACCGCCCGCACACCCGGGCCGGCCGCCCGCAGCGTGTCCGGGCCGATCAGCACCTCGCCCGGGCCGGCGCTCTGCTCCAGCCGCGCCGCGACGTTCACCACCTCGCCGGACACCAGCGCCTGCCGCGCCGTGACCTCCCCGCCCGTCACCACCCGGCCGGTGTTGACGCCGATCCGCACCTCCAGCCGCAGCCCCAGCTCGGCGTCCAGCTCCGCGTTCAGCGCCCGCAGCGCCGCCAGCATGCCGAGCGCCGCCGCCAACGCCCGCCGGGCGTCGTCCTCACGCACCGACGGCACCCCGAACACCGCCATCACCGCGTCCCCCACGAACTTCTCCACCGTGCCGCCGCGCTCCTCGATCGCCGCCCGCATCGCGTCGAAGTACCGCAGCGTCACCCCGCGCAGCACCTCCGGATCGAGTCGCCCGGACAGCGCGGTGAAGCCCACCAGGTCGCAGAACAGCACCGTGACGATCTTGCGGCCGGCCGCGACCGGGGCGGCCCGCCCGGCGCGCGGAGTGCCGCAGGACGCGCAGAACCGCGCCTCGCCGGGCAGCGGACGGCGGCAGCCCGGGCAGCGGCCGCCGACCGGCCCGAACGCCTCAGAAGAGAGCACCGCCCGCCACCTCCGCATGTCCCTGGACCTCCGGCCCCGCCTCCTCCAGCCGGGACGCGAGATCCACCAGCAGCGCCAACTCCTGGTCGGTGAGCCCGCGCAGGACGGCGCGCTGCTCCTCGGTCAGGCCGCTCAGGTCGAACCCGGCGGCGGCCAGCGCGGCCGTCGCCCGGTCGGTGTGGTCCTTGGGGCCGGTCATGGCTGTCCTCCGGGGTCCGCGGCGAGCTGATGGAAGAGCCGGGCGAGCAGGCCCGCGCTGTGCAGGGCGCTGACGGCCACCTCGGTCTGCTGGCCGGCCGTCAACGGCAGCCGGTCGAGCTGCCGTTCGACCTCGGCGAGGTGGCCGGTGTCCAGCGCGGCGTGCTCCCGCACGGTCCGGAACGCCGACGCCGGCAACCCCGTCCGGGCGGCCAGCACCCCCGCCAGCACGGGCGACGGGGCATGGCCCTCCAGCACCGCCAGGTAGCCGAGCAGCGCCGCCGGATGACCGTGCTCGATCCGGTAGTACTGCGCCCCCGCCAACTCCACCACCGGCGGCGGCGGCAGCGGCCTCGCGCCCCGCGCACCGGCCGCCGCCAGATCCGCCAGCAGCCAGACGTCGTGGTCCCGCTCCTCCTCGGCGTGCCGCGCGAAGTACGCCGCCAACGACGGCGCCCAGCCGTCGTCGAACCGCGCGCACGCCTCCGCCGCCCGCTCCAGCAGCGGCACCGACGCCGTGGTCAGCGCGTGCATCGCCCACAGGTAGTTGCGGTAGCGCCCCAGCAGATCCCCCTCCGGCCGCCACACCCGCCCGCTCGCCCGGTGCAGCCCGGGCGCGACCAGCGCGAGCCGGGCATCCAGCGCACGGGAGAACGGCACGCTCACCGCGCCACCCGCCGCACGGTGGCCGACGGCGCGGGGCGGCGGGGGAGGGCGCCCCGGCGGGAGGCGGGCGCGGTGCTCATGTCGGGGCTCCGGGGCGGACCAGGTGGGCGTACGGGGCGCAGCCGAGGTGGCGGAGCAGGGCGGCCGGGCCCTGGGCGCGCCGGCGGGCGGCCGTGAGCTGGTCCAGCAGCCGGCCGGCGGAGCCCGCTGCCGCGACGTCGTCCGGGCCCGGGTGCGGGGGCAGGGCGCGGCAGCCGGCGCAGTAGCCGCCCGGCGCGGGGCCGGTGCCCGCGCGGGCCCGGAGGTGGTCCGGGCCGAGAGTGCGGATCAGACGGAGGCGCGGCGAGTCCAGGGTGCGGCGGCGGACGGTCGGCCAGTCGTCCTCGGCGATGTGGCCGAGCATCAGGTGCGGCGGGACGGGCCGCAGGTCCACGGTGCGCTGGCTGCAGCAGGCGAGCACCGTGCCGTCCGGGGCGACCACCGGCCAGGCCGCCATCGCGCACGGGCCGCCCGGGCCGACAACGCTGCGCCCGGTGGTGGCCCGGCCGACCGCCCGCACCTCGTTGACCAGGATCGGCACCCGCGTGCCGAACTCCCGCAGCACCGAGGCCGTCGCCTCCGCCGGATATGGATCGTCCGGCCCCGTCCCGGTCAGGTGCAGGCTGACGGGCACACCCGCGTCCAGCACCTGCGCCAGCACCCGGAACACCGCCGCGCGCGGCACCTCGCGCTCGTGCGGGGCGTCCAGACTGGCCGAGAAGTGGTCGAGTGCGGTGATCGTCCGCAGTATCGGGGCCGGGACGCGCCCGCCGTCCCGGGCGAAGAACAGTCCGCTCAGCAGCGCGACCCGGCTCCCGGCGGCCTGCGCGGCGCGGGTCAGCCGGTATGCCGGGCCGGGCAGCAGCAGCGGCTCACCGCCCGTCAGCAGCACCACGTCCGGCCGGGTCGCGGGTGTGAACGAGCGGACGAAGCGCAGCAGTTGGGCTTGGCGCTCACGGCCGGGATGGTCGGGGTCGTCCATCGAGGAGGCCGTCGAGCAGTGCGCGCAGGACAGCGGGCAGCGCCGCGTCAGCGCGAGCAGCAGCCCGGCAGCCGGTTCGGCGCGCAGCCCGACGATCTCCGACAGCTCCACGCTCCCGCCCTCCCCTCCGGACATCCGTCAACAGGACTGTGCCGCCCGGCGGTTGCGGCTCGGTACAGGGACACACAAAGCCCGGTACAACCGCAGGCGGGCGAGGCGCGGGCGGTGCGGAGGGAGCCGACACGGGCCGCGAGGTCAGGTGCGGCGGGAGCGGGCAGGTACGGGGCGAGGCGGCGCGCCTGTGGTGGCGCTTCCAGCCCGGGGCTGCGGTGCCGGAGGCGGTGGGCGGGCGCGCGCGGGCCGGTGCAGTGGGGGTGGGTGAGGCAGGTGGGTGGGGGCGACACGGGGGCGCGCGGCGCGAGTACGTCGGTGGCGCCGGTCCGGTGTGCCTGGTGCGGCGGCATGTGCAGCCCGGGCACCGGCGGCCGGAGGCGACGCGGGCGCGCCAAGGCCGGTGGCTTGGGGGTGTCCGGTGCGGGTGAGGCTGGCGTACGGCGGGGTGGCGCGCCTGTGGCGGCGGCGCTCGAAATCCGCGCTGCGACCGGCCGGAGGCGATCGGCGGGGACGCGGGTCGGTGCGGTACGGGCGAGGCAGGCGTGTAGCGGCGCTCGAAGTCCGCGCGGGCGCGCCAAGGCCGGCGGGGTGGGTCGGTCAGGTGCGGGTGAGGTCGGCGTGCGGCGGGGTGGCGGACCTGCGGTGGCGGCGCTCGAAGTCCGTGCTGTGGTCGGCCGGAGGCGGTCGGCGGTGGCGCGGGTCGGTGCGGTACGGGCGAGGCAGGCGTGCAGCGGCGTTCGAAGTCCGCGCTGCGGTCAGCCGGAGGCAGTCGGCGGGGGCGCGGGCCGGTGCGGCGGGTCGGTCAGGTGCGGGTGAGGCTGGCGTGCGGCGGCGCTCAAATTCCGCGCTGTGGTCGGCCGGAGGCGATTGGCGGGGCGTGGGTCGGTGTGGGCGAGGCAGGCGTGCAGCGGGACGGCGCGCATGCCGTAGCGCCGCTTGAAGTCCGGTTTGCGGCAGCCGAGTTCGAGGCAGGGGCGGCCGGAGGCGGCGCGGGCGCGCCAAGGCCGGCGGGGTGGGTCGGTCGGGTGCGGGTGAGGTCGGCGTGCGGTGGGATGGCGCGCCTGCGGTGGCGGCGCTCGACGTCCGTGCTGCGGTCGGCCGGGGGCGATCTGCGGGGGCGCGGGGCGGTCAGGTGCGGGTGAGGCAGGCGTGCAGTGGGACGGCGTGCATGCCGTAGCGGCGCTTGAAGTCCGGGTTGCGGCGGCCGAGTTCGAGGCGGGGGCGGCCGGAGGCGATGGCGTCGCGGACGACCTCGGCGAACACGGCGTAGAACGGGCTGAAGCCGGGGGCGGCCGCGGCGTCGGTGCCGACGCACCAGAAGTGGTAGCGCTGCTGGTCGAGGAGGGTGATGCCGGAGGCGATCAGGCGGTCGCCGCGGCGGAGTTCGACGATCCGGGCGCTGTCGCCCAGGGCCCGGACGAAGGACTGGAAGACGCCGGGGCGGTAGTAGTCGGCGTTGTCGTACTTGGCAGCCGTCCGCCGGGCGAGCGCCACGAAGCCGTCCAGGTCGGCGGCGGCCGGCGGCAGGACCCGGGCGGTGACGCCGGCGTCGGCCGCGCGGCGCAGGTCGTGGCGGAGGTTGCGGCGGGGCTTGGACGGCAGGGTGGCGAGGTAGTCGTCCAGGTGCCGGAAGCCGCCGATGTCGAGCCCGTGACCGGCTTCGGCGGGTACGGCCGCCAGCCCGAGGCGTTCGAGGGCCGCGGCGGTGGGGCTGCCGGCGGGCACGTTGACGAAGCCGAAGTGCTCCGCGCCCCACCGCCGGGCGAGCGCGCGCAGGGTGCGGACCACGGCCTCGGCGGCCTCCGGGCCGGCGGCGCCGGGCAGGGTGGTCTCGTAGCAGTGCCAGACGTGCGTGAGCAGGACCGGCCCGCGCAGCGCCGCCGGGGCGTGCTCGGCCAGCACCCGCATCGGGTCCACCCCGTGCTGGAGGGTGACGGGCACGGCGATGCCCGGGCCGTGCAGGTAGGCGTGCCGGAGCACGGGGTGCAGCGGGAACCGTTCGAACGCGCGCAGGAACGCGCGCCGGTAGAAGACCGGGGCGGTGGCCACGGCCGCGTCCCAGTCGGCGGGGACGGCGTCGACGGCGGTCTCGACGGCGATCCCGGCGCCCCGACGGCCGGCGGTGCGCATCGTGTGCATCTACCCGGGGCCTCCCGTCGTGCGGCGTTTGCGGCAGTCGACGATCACCGTGTGCGGGTGGGCGAGGTAGCCCTGCCAGTACGCGGCGCCGTGCGCCGCCACCCCCGGCGCCGTCACCGCGAGCTCCGTCCACCTCGGCGAGCCGAATCCGGCGTCCCGCAGGGCGAGTTCGAGGGCCTCGCGGCTCCAGTAGCGGGCCGTGACGGGCTGCGGATCGGCGTGCAGGTTCAGCACCACCGCCGAGCCGTCGACGGGCGGGACGTCGGCCGGCGGGACGGCCGACGACAGCCGGAAGCCGTACCGCTCGTACGAGACGGCGTGCGGCCGGACGGCGGGGTGCAGCGGCAGCGTCACGAACCGGCCGCCGGGCCGCAGCGCCCGGGCGGCGGTGGCGCACAGCCGCCCGAGCTCGGCGCGCGTCGTCGCGTAGGGCAGCACGTACACGGCGAGCACCAGGTCGAAGGTGCCCGCGCGCGGTTCGGGCAGCGCGCCGAGCAGGTAGTCGACGCCCAGGGGGCGGGCGGCCTCCTCGGCGCGGGCGTGCGCGACCATCCCCGCCGAGACGTCCGCTCCCGTCACCCGTGCGGCGCCGTTGCGTCGGAGCAGCCGGGTGTAGTACCCGGAGCCGCAGCCCAGGTCGAGCACTGCCGTGCCGCGCAGGTCGCCGAGGGCGCGCAGCACGCTGGGCGTCTCCAGGAACGTCCGGAACGGGGTGGCGGAGAAGTCGTCGTAGGCGGCCGGGAGGGTGTCGAACGGGCTGGTCACGGGCCCTCCGGGGTGGTGAGGGCCCGGAGCGGCGGGCTGTCGACGCCGAGCGCCCGCGCCACCGCCACCGCCGAACGCACCGCCGCCTCCTGGCTGTCGATGTACGTCAGGTGGCTGCCGGCGAAGTGGATCCCGCCCGCGCCCTGGTGGCGGGCCAGCACCTCGCGGGCGCGGACGGCCCCGGCGGTGACGACGAGATGGCGGAACGCGCGGGTGGCGACGGGCTCGGCGGGCGGCTCACGGTGGGTGATCCAGCTCTTGAAGACGCCGGCGCCGGGCGGGCCGAGGACGGGGCCGTACCAGTTGCACGCCTCCGTCCAGCCGTCGTGGCTGTGCAGGTTCACCGTCGACCAGTGGGCGCGGTCGGCGGGCATGTATCGCCCGTCCCGGTGGACGGCGACCGTGACGGGTGTGTAGGGGATGGCGGCCAGCGCCCGGCGGACCTCCTCGCAGCCCGCGACCGGTGCCAGCAGCGGCCCGGCCGCGTGCGCGGGCACGGCGAGGACCAGCCGGTCGGCCGGGTGGGCGCGCCCCGCGCGGTCGGTGAGCTCGAAGCCCGCGCCGACCCGGCGGACGGCGGCGACGGCGCAGCCCGTCAGCAGCCGGGTGCGGTGCGCGTGCGGGGCGCCCAGCCGGGCCGCCAGGCGGGTGGTGACCGCCGCGAGGCCGTGGGTGGCGTTGGCCCAGACGGGCGCCCGGCCCGGCGCGGGCGGGGGGAGGGCGAGGAAGAAGGCGGTGGCGGCGCGGGCGGACAGCTCGGGGGCCTGCTCGTCCGGGCAGCTGGAGATGTACGCCAGCAGCGGGCGGATCACCCGCCGCTTGTGCTCCTCGGGCAGCGGCAGCGGGTCGAGGAGCTCGGCGAGCGGGACGGACCAGTCGCCGTCGGCGGAGGCGAACTCGGCCGCCGCGGCCAGGAACGCGTTCAGCGAGGCCCGGGCCGGACCGCCGGGCCCGGCGGGCCCCTCCGGCCGGGGCGGCGGGACGAGCAGCGGCCCGTCGGCGGCCGTCATCGTCAACGACACGGGCGCGTCGGCCAGTTCGGCGGCCCCCACCCCGAGGGCGGCCAGCAGCCGCCCGTACGCGGGGAAGCCGACGGGCGAGACGTACTGGGCGCCGAGATCGACCGTGACGGGCCCGTGCGGCGTCGGGACGCGCACGCTCTCGACATGCCCGCCGAGCCGGTCCTCGGCCTCGAACACGGTGATCTCGTGCTCGCGTGCGGAATCCAGCAGCCAGGCGGCAGTGAGCCCGGCGACACCCGCGCCCACGACGGCGATGCGCAACGACTCCTCCTCACTCGGCCGGGAACGGACCGCGGACCGGCATCGGCCCGACGGGTATTTCTGCGGAACCGCCCGGGGGCTAGCCGATGGGGCCGATCAGCCAGTTCCCCGGCGCGTTCTCGTCGGAGCTCAGATAGAACTCGCTGATGGCGGAGCGGAATTCCTCGTGGCTGAGCACCCCGTTCCCGTCCAGGTCGAGGCGGCGGAACGCATCGCCGGAGTGCTCCGGCGGGATTCCCAGCGCGCTGTACATGCGGACGTATTCGTCCTTGCTGAGCACGCCGTCCCGGTTGGTGTCGAGGGCGCGCATCAGTGCGTCCGCGATCGCCAGCACGGCCTTCTCGAAGTGCTCGGGGGCCGTGACGTTGGCCTCCATGACGTCGAGGAACTCCTGGCGGTCGATCCTGCCGTCGCCGTCCGCGTCGCCGTGGGCGAGCAGCACGCGCCACCACTCCTCGAACGCCTTCCGCATCGCCGAGGCATTCTCCTGGTCGTCCTCCTGGGCGAGCCCGGCGAAGAGCTCGCCCATCGCCCGGAAATCGTCGTGCGTGAGCACGCCGTCGTGGCCCTGGTCGAACCAGTCGAAGAGCATGGTGAACTTCTTGTTCTTCACCTTGGTGGGCATTTCCACTCCCTCGCTGTCGCTCAAGACTTTCGACGCACATTAGAGCGAACGCGGGCGGCGGGGCAATTGAATAAAGCCGGAGTCATGCATTTGTCGGAGCAGTCAGAAATAAGCGGATGATATGTGTCGAAAGGATTCTTCTGGAAAATCCATCGCCCGCCCGCCCCGAAAAGAGCGGGCGGACGGGCGGGCGGAGCGGACCGCGCGGGTCAGGAGACGCGCTTGAGCGTCCAGGCGTTGTTGTTGAAGCCCGAGTTCGGGAAGGCGACGCAGCTGCTGCTGTAGTAGGAGGCGGTCTGGACCCAGCCGACGGGGTAGTAGGTGGAGCCGCACGCCTCCACGACGGTGCCCACCGGCAGGCCGGTGAGCTGCTTGATCTGCTTGATGTTCGGGTCGAAGTTCTGGGTGCCGCAGCTCGCGCTGTAGCCCCAGCTGACGTCGACGTAGCCGGCGGGGGTGGCGGTGCTCGCGCAGGTCGTGGTCACGTCGCCGGGGGCGGCCTGGGCGGGGGCGGTGGCGAGCGCGAACATCGCGACGGCGCCGGCGGCGGCCATGACGGTGGTGCGGATGCGGGCCATGAGGGTCTCCTTGGATCCGGACATCTCTGCCGGTCGAACAGGGAAGCCCATTTCTACGGGGTTGGACCCGTTCATGACAGGGAGTTTTCGGCCATGAAGATCACCCTCCGATTGAGGGCGCAGCGTGGAGGCCGGCGTGCGGCCCGGCGTGGAGGCCGGCGTGCGGCCCGGCGTCGAGCCCGGCCCGGCACGCCGCGTGCAGGTGGGTCGGCCGGGGCAGCGCGTAGCGGGCGGCGTGCGCCGAGACCTCCTCGGCGGGGCAGAGCAGCACGCCGCCCATGATCAGCCGTTCGAGGGCGTCCAGCGCGCGGGCGGAGTCCAGGGCGAGGGCGCGGCAGGCGTGGGCGAGGTCGAAGGTGGGCGTCCAGGGGTGGCGGGCCAGCCGGGCGAGGGTGTCGCGCTGGTCGGGGTCGAGGGCGTGCCACTGGGCGTCGAGCCGGTCGCGCAGGCGGGTCTCGCCGACGGCGAGCTCGTCCAGGGCGCGCCGCGGGTCGGCGAGGCGGTCGGCGAACTCGCGGAGCGGGAGGTGGCGCAGGGCGGCCAGTTTGTAGCCGGCCAGCCGGACCGCCGAGGGCAGCAGCCCGCAGCCGGTGACGATGCGTTCGGCGGCGTCGGGGGCGGCGTCCACCCGGTGCGCGCCGACCAGCAGGGAGAGCAGGGCGAGGGCCTGCGGGAGGGGGAACGGCGCGAGGTCGACGCGGTGGGCGGCGCCGAGCCCGACCAGCGGGGTGCGGGCGGTGACCAGGACGGTCGCGGGGCCGCCCGGCGGCAGCAGGGCCTGCGCGGTGTGCTCGTCGGCGACGCCGTCCAGGACGACCAGCACCCGGCGCTCGGCCAGCCACTCGCGCCACCGCGCGCGCGTCCGCACCGGGTCGGGGGCCTGCTCGGCCGGCCGGTCGGCGGACAGCAGGCGGGCCAGGTCGGCGGCGACCTCCTGCGGGTCGCGCGGGCGGCCGACGGCGTCCCGCAGGCCGACGAACAGCCGGCCGTCGGGGAACTCCTCGCGCAGCGCGTGCGCGGCGCGGATCGCCAGCGCGCTCTTCCCGACCCCGACCGGCCCGGTCAGCACCACCGGCCGCCCGGCGCCCCGCACCGCCCGCACCAGCTCAGTGAGTTCGGCCAGCTCCTCCTCCCGGCCGGTGAACGCGGTGGTGTCCGGCGGCAGCACGGTGCGCCCGGGGCGGCGGGCGGGCGGCGGCGCCGGACGGTCGGCCAGCAGCTCGCGGTGACAGGCCTCCAGCTCCGGCCCGGGCGAGAGCCCCAGCTCCCGGGAGAGCTGCCGGCGCAGCTGCGCGAACGCCGCCAGCGCCTCGGCCCGCCGCCCCGCCCCGTGCAGCGCCAGCAGGTGGACGGCCTGCAGGCGCTCGCGCAGCGGGTGGCGGTCCGCCAGGTCGGCGAGCGCGTGGGCGACCGGCCCGGCGTGGCCGAGCCGCAGCTCCACCTCCGCCCAGTCCTCGACCGCGCCCAGGTAGCGGCCGGTCAGCCGCTCGGCGATCGCCCGCAGCGGGGCGGAGTGCCGCAGTTCCGGCAGCGGCGGCCCCTGCCACAGCCGCAGCGCCTCGCCGAGCAGCCGGGCCGCCTGCCGGTCCTCCCGCCGGGCCGCCGCCTCCCGGCCGGAGCGCACCAGCGCGTCGAACCGCAGTACGTCCAACTCCCCTTCGGCGACGTGGAGTTCGTAGCCGCCGGGGCGGTGCAGCAGCCGTTCCGCGCCGAGTGCCGCGCGCAGGCCGGAGACGTACACCTGGAGGTTCTTGCGGGCCGAGCGGGGCGGTTCGTCCTCCCACACCGCCTCCGTCAGCAGGCCGGTCGACAGCAACGCGTTGGGGTGGCCGAGGAGTGCGGCCAGCACCGCCCGCTGCTTGAGCGAACCGAGGGCGAGCGGGCCTCGGTCGGTCTCGGCGCCGAGCGGCCCGAGAAGTCTGAACCGCAGCCCCTGGCGGACGGCGCCCGACGGGGCGGAGACGGTGACGGAGCGGCCATTCAGTCCGGCGACCACGAAACCTCCTCGTGCGCACGGCACACCGTTGGTGTGCGTCCATGACAGATTCAGCCTGTCAGAGGGGTGTGCACCCGGGTATCCCAGGAATCTGGGGGTGCCGCAAGCACGCCGCGAGCACGCCATGACCGTGCCGCGAGCACGCACACGCTCAGGGCGCGGCGGGCAGCCGCATCCGCAGTAGCGAACCGCCGTGCGGCGCGGCGGAAATGGTGAGCTCGCCGCCGTGGCCGTCGAGCACCGCGCGGACGATGGCCAGGCCCAGCCCGGTGCCGGCCAGCCCGGTGTCGGGGGAGCGGGCGAAGCCGACGCCGGTGTCCTCGACGTCCAGCTCGGCCCCGTGCCGGGTGGTGCGGCAGCGCAGCGTGATGGCGTCGCCGGGCGAGGTGAACTTGACGGCGTTCTCCACCAGCGCGTCGAGCGCCGCCTCCAGCCGGGACTCGTCGCCCTCGACCCGGACGGCCGGCGCGTCCAGGTGCCAGCGGCGGTCCGAGGCGGGCCGCCAGCGCTGGACGGTGCGCCGCACCAGCGCGCCGAGTTCGACCGGCCCGCGGTCGAGCGCGGCGGGACGGGAGGCCTCGGCGAGCAGCAGCAGCCGCCCGGACAGCCGGCCGAGCCGGTCGAGTTCGTCGAGCACCACGTCGAGGTCGTCGCGGGCACCCGGGGCGGGCAGTGCGTCGCGCACCAGCTCCGCGTAGCAGCGGGCGACGGTGAGCGGGGTGCGCATCTCGTGCGAGCAGGTGCGGACGAACAGCTCCTTGTCCTGCTGGGCGCGGCGCTCGCGTTCGGCGAGGGCGCGGAGGGCGGCGAGGGCGGCGGCCCGGCGGCGCACGTGCCAGGCCATGGCGAGGAACACCAGTGCCATCAGCGGGACTTCGGCGAGTTCGTCCCAGCCGAGGTGGCCGTGCCGGGCGTAGGCGGCCATGGTGCTGCCGGTGGCCAGGGTGACGGCGGCGAGCACGACGGCGGTGCGCCGGGTGGACCAGGACTGCAGCCCGTAGACCACGGACATGCTGATCCACACCAGGTGGAACGCCACCGTCTCCAGGTCGGGGACGACCAGCAGCACCAGGTGGCTGAGGACGGCGAAGGCGACCCACCCGGCGAACAGGCGCCGCTCGCCCGGCGCCGGACGGTCTGCGGACACAGCGGACGGCTGGTCGGCGGACACGGCGGACACGGCGGACGGGCGCTCAGCGGGCACTGAAGGCGTACCCGACGTTGCGCACCGTCTCGATGATCGGCCGGGGCGCCTTGCCCCGGATCCGGCGGACCGTCACGTCGACCACGTTGCTGGCCAGGTCGTCGCTGTAGCCCCAGACCCCGGCCAGCAGCTCGTGCCGGCTGCACACCTGCCCGGCCTGCCGCATCAGGTGGCCGAGCAGCATGAACTCCCGGTGCGAGAGCGGAATGTGACGCCCGTCGAGGTCGAGCGCCTGCCGTTCGAGGTCGAGTGCGACGTCCCCGACCCGCAGCCAGCGCTGGGGTGCGCCGACGGGGGCGGTGCGCAGCCGGGAGCGGACCCGTTCGATCAGTTCGGCGGTGGCGAAGGGCTTGCCGAGGAAGTCGACGGCGCCGGTGCGCAGGCAGCGGACCCGGGTGGCGACGTCCACCACGGCGGACAGCACCAGCACGCGCTGTTCCGGCCGCAACTCGAAGGCCTGGCGCATCACTTCGAAGCCGTCCAGGCCGGGCAGCATCAGGTCGAGCACGACCAGGTCGTAGGCGTCGTCCTCGCGCAGCCGGCGGACGGCCTCCGGGCCGGTGGCGGCGCTGTGCACGAGGTGGCCGTCGGTGCTCAGCGCCCGGGTCAGGTAGGCCCGCAGGCGTGCCTCGTCCTCGACGACCAGCAGTCGCGCCATGCTCGGTGCTGCCTTCCCGCGCCTCGGAGACGGACCCGGGCGAGCGCCCGGGTCACGGACCCGGGCAAACGCCCAAGTTGCGGACGATTATCGCACTTTGTGTCCTCTTGGCGGAGCTGATGTGTCGTCATGACGTCCTCATGACAAGAATGTCATCTTCCGGGGCCGGCCCGCAGCCCGTCCGCACACTGGGGCCGCATCCGCCGCAGCTCGCGACCGGCCGGCGGCACGGCCCCGCACGCCCCGGAGGCGCCCGCCGCTCCCCGCCGCGCCGGAAGGGACGGACCCGCGCGACGGCGGCCCGGGTGCCGACAGGGAGGAGACCCGGCGTGTTCACGCGCCACACCGCGCGCCACCGCACCGCGCGCCCCACTGTGCGCCCCACCAGGAGGAAGCGACGCCACCTGGTCGCGACGGCCGGCGTCTGGGCGGTGGTCGCGGCCCTGCTCGGACTGCCGCCCACGCAGCCGCAGCAGGCCGCCGCCGCCCCGGCCGGCCCGACCGACCAGAGCAAGGTCCCGCACTACTTCGGGCCCTGGCCGAACTGGGCGAACAGCCCGCTGACGGTCTCCCGGGCCGAGGTCAGCATCACCAGCGACACCGCCCAGCAGGTCGGAAACCCGCTCACCGCCCGCGCCTACGCCACCGACTACGCCACCCCGGCCGGCCAACTCGCCCCCGTGTTCGTCCTGTTGACGAGCACCCCGCTGCCCAGCGGCACCCTGAAGGCCTTCCGCAGCTGGAACCAGACCACCCCGGGCGGCAGCCCCGGCGCCTCCGCCGGCGGCGTCTTCCACGGCTACGTGCTGCGCCCGACCGGCACCGCCGACCAGTACAAGGTGATCGCCGACAGCGGCCTGCGCACCGTGCCCGCGCCCGCGGCCGGCGGCGGCGAGGTCACCTCCTACGACATGCCGGACACGCCCGTTCAGGCCGGCGACCTGATCGGCTTCTACGGCCAGGGCGTCCCGGTCGACACCGGCGTCGCGCACCCCACCGACACCCTGGTCTACCCGGCCGGGGCCGACAACAGCACCAGCCCGCCGACCGGCGCCGCCCCCGCAAAGGACGCCACCGTCACCGTCGGCGCGCCCGGCTGGGAGCGGTACGCGGTGCAGGACCGGACGTACTCGTTCGGCGCGCAGGTGGCCCTGGCGGGCGGCAGCGGCGCGGCGGCGACCGCCACCGTCGACCCGCGCACCGGCGGCATCTCGGGCATCGAGGTGACCGCGCCCGGCCACGGCTACCTGGAGGGCGCGACCACCGTCACCGTCCGGGGCGGCACCACGGACGCCACCGCCAAGGCCACCGTGCAGTCCACCCGCAGCGTGGTCGGCTACACCGTCGACGCGGGCGGCTCCGGCTACGGCGGCTTCGCGGTCGCCGTCAGCGGCGGCGGCGGGAGCGGCGCGGCGGCCACCGCCGCCGGCGGCGTGGCGGCCGTGGAGATCACCGACCCCGGCGCGGGCTACACCATGCCGACGGTCGACTTCGACCTGCCCGCCGAGCCGACCGGCACGGTCGCCAAGGGCCACGTGGACCCGGCCGACCTCACCCCGGGCGGCGGCATCGCCAAGGTGACCGTCGACGACCCCGGCAGCGGCTACACCGCCGCGCCCGGCGTCACCGTCCGCAACGGCACCCTGGCCGACCCGATCCCCGGCGCGACCCCGGCCGGCGCGGCCGCCTCGCTGAAGCTGCTGGCCCTCACCGTCGACGCCGCCGGCTCCGGCTACGGATCGACGCCCGCCGTCACCGTCACCGACCCCACCGGCCACGGCGGTTCGGGCGCCGCCGCGACCGCCGTCACCAACATCGGCGCGATCGGCTCGATCACCGTCACCAGCCCGGGCGCGGGCTACCTGACGCCCGGCATCAAGAAGTTCCAGGACAACCTGCCGACCACCTGCAACCCCGGCGCGAACGGCGCCGGCTGCCCGGACGTCCAGCAGCTCGCCGACCCGACCACCGACCCGGCGGCCAAGTTCATCCCCGAGGCGGTGCCGGAGACCGTCACCAACAGCGGCAAGCAGGCCGACCAGTACGTGATCGGCCTGGTGCAGTACCGCACCCGGTTCTCCTCCGACCTGCCGCCGACCCTGGTGCGCGGCTACGTCCAGCTGTCCACCGACGCGGTGCCGGGCCGCAAGGTCCCGCTGTACAACGAACTGATGGACGGCACCCGGCAGCGACTGCCGTACACCGGCGTCGCCGCGCCGCAGTGGATGGGCCCGCTGATCGCCGCCACCAAGGACCGGCCGGTGCGGATCGTGTTCCGCAACCTGCTGCCCACCGGCGCCGCCGGCGACCTGTTCCTGCCGGTGGACAGCACCGGCATGGGCGCCGGCATGGGCCCGATGACGATGCCCGCGCCCGGCAACGGCTCCAGCGTCACCGACGAGGTCCGCAACCCGCCCTGCACCGACAACAAGTCCGGCTGCTACAAGGACAACCGGGCCACCCTGCACCTGCACGGCGGCATCACCCCGTGGATCAGCGACGGCACCCCGCACCAGTGGATCACCCCCGCCGGGGAGCAGACCGACTGGCCGCAGGGCGTCGGCGTGCAGAACGTGCCCGACATGGTGGACGGCGCCGGCGCGACCCTGTGCGCCCCCGCCGACGACGGCTGCTCGACGTTCTACTACTCCAACCAGCAGAGCGCGCGGCTGATGTTCTACCACGACCACTCCTACGGCATCACCCGGCTGAACGTGTACGCGGGCGAGGCCGCCGGCTACACCATCACCGACGACACCGAGAAGGCCCTGATCAGCAGCGGCGCCATCCCCGACGCCGCCGCCACCCTGCCCCTGCTGGTCCAGGACCGCACCTTCGTGCCCGACGACAGCCAGCTCAAGGACCAGTTCGACGCGGGCGGCGACCGGGTCTCCTACGGCCAGGACCCCACCTGGGACGCCGAACGCTGGGGCGGCAAGGGCAGCTTCTGGTACCACCACGTCTACATGCCGGCCCAGAACCCCGGCGACCCCGGCGGCATGAGCTCCTACGGCCGCTGGATGTACGGCCCGTGGTTCTGGCCGCCGGCCGGCGACACCACCTACGGGCCGATCCCCAACCCCTACCACGACCCGCACTGCCGGCTCGACGACCCGACCACCTGGCAGTACCAGGCGGCCCCCTACTGCGAGCCCGAACAGATCCCCGGCACGCCCAACATCTCCATGGGCATGGAGCAGTTCAACGACACGCCGATCGTCAACGGCGTCGCCTACCCGAAGCTGACCGTCCAGCCGAAGACCTACCGGCTGCGGCTGCTCAACGGCGCCAACGACCGGTTCTTCAACTTCCAGTGGTACACCGCCGACCCCAAGCAGGGCGACGGCACCACCGAAGTCGCCCTGAAACCCGACGAGTTGAAGGCCGCGCAGACCGACCCCAACGTGTCACCCACCCCGGTGGACGCCAACAACGCGGCCGCCGGGCCGAGTTGGATCCAGATCGCCAACGAGGGCGGCTTCCTGCCCGCCCCCGCCGTCATCGACGGACAGCAGCCCACCACCTGGATCACCGACCCGACCCGCTTCGACGTGGGCAACGTGGACAAGCACTCGCTGGTCCTCGCCCCCGCCGAACGGGCCGACGTGCTGGTCGACTTCGCCAAGTTCGCGGGCAAGACACTGATCCTCTACAACGACGCGCCCGCCGCCTACCCCGCCCGGATCGCCTCCTACGACTACTACACCGGCGCCCCCGACCTCGCCCCCGCCGGCGCACCCGGGGTGCTGCCCGGCTACGGCCCCAACACCCGCACCGTCATGCAGGTCACCGTCGCCGACACCGCGCCCGCCCCCGCGTTCAACCTGTCCAAGCTCCAGGCGGCCTTCCGCCACCACGCGGACGGCTCCGGCGTCTTCGAATCCGGCCAGAACCCGGTCATCGTCGGCCAGGCCGCGTACAACTCCGCCTACGGCACCAGCTTCGCCAACGGCAGCAACTGCAACACCGCCAACACCACCGTCAACACCTGCGACGGACTCGTCCGGGTCAACGACACCAGCAGCTTCAACTTCAACACCCTCAAGGCGCCGACCTCGAAGACCACCCTGCCGCTGCAACCCAAGGCCATCCACGACGAGATGAACGCCACCAGCTTCGACGCCTACGGCCGCATGCAGGCCACCCTCGGCGTCGAGGCCCAACCACCCACCCCCGGCGCCCAGAACGCCACCCTCTACCCCTACATCAACCCGCAGACCGAACTCATCGACGGCACCAACCTGCCCAGGGGCGACGTCAAGGTCACCCCGATCGGATCGGCCGCCGACGGCACCCAGATCTGGCGGTTCACCCACAACGGCGTGGACACCCACCCGATCCACTTCCACCTCTACGACGTCCAACTGCTCAACCGGGTCACCTGGGACAACATCATCCTGCGGCCGGACGCCAACGAACTCGGCTGGAAGGACACCGTGCGGATGAGCCCACTGGAGGACACCATCGTCGCGCTGCGCCCGGTGGTGCCCACCACGCCCTTCGAAGTGCCCAACTCGGTACGGCTGTTGGACCCGGCGATGCCGGCCGGCGACACTTCGATGTTCAACAACGTCGACCCGCAGGGCAACCCGACCACGCCGATCAGCAACCGACTGGTCAACTTCGGCTGGGAGTACGTCATCCACTGCCACATCCTCAGCCACGAGGAGATGGACATGATGCGGCCCGAATCGCTCGCCCTGCCGCCCGCCAAACCCGACGGGCTGAGCGCCTCGGTGATCGGCCAGGGCGCCAACGCGCGGGTCCAACTCCGGTGGCGGGACAACTCGATCACCGAGACCTCGTTCACCGTGCAACGCTCCGCGGACGGCGCCGCCTGGACCGACGTCGGGACGATCGCCTCGCCGCTGGACCAGCCCAACACCCACCAGGACCGCACCTTCGTCGACATGACCTCCACGCCGACGAGCGCGTACACCTACCGGGTGGTCGCGCTCAACACCGTCGGCTACGGCGGCGAGTTCCCGAGCATGACCGCGAAGTCCGTCTCCGACCCGCTCACGGTTCCGGCGACGGGCGGCGCGCTGCGGCGGATCCCCGCCTGAGCAATCGATCCGGGAGGGCGTGAGGCGCCCGCCCTCCCGGATCGGCGGAGCTCGCCTTCCGGGTGCTCCAGGTCGTACCGACGCACTGTGCCCGAACCATCTCGCCCGACGCGCCGTCCGAGTGAACGAGGAGGCCGCCGGGCGGGCGGTCGTTGCGACGGAGTACCCGGAACGGCGCGCTCGGCCCGGGAGGCGCCCGGAGGCCGAGGGGCGTGAGTGCGGCGGTGGGGCGCGGAGCGGGCGGTCGTGCTTCTGCGGGACGGCGGGAACGCTACGTCGACGGACCGGGACTGCCGATAACGGACAGGACCTGCCCCGGACCCGCCACGCCCATTCCCAGGAAGGCGCACGCCCTTGGACGGCTCCTCGACGACCGCGCTGGCCGACATCGCGATCATCCTGCTGATCGGACTGCTCCTGTCGCCGCTGCGCACCCGGCTGCGCCAGCCGGTCGTGGTCGGTGAGATCGCGGTCGGGGTGGTCCTCGGTCCGAGCGTCCTCGGGCTGCTTCCGGGCGACCTTCCGCACCTGCTGTTCCCGCCGGAGGCCCGGACGCACCTGCTGGCGGTCGCCCAACTGGGCATCGTGTTCACCCTGTTCGCCGCCGGGTGGGAGCTCGACCTGAGGCAGCTGCGCGGGCGGGTCCGCGCCGTGCTGGCCGTCAGCGCCGGATCGGTCGCTCTTCCCTGCCTCTGCGCGGCGGCCCTGGCGGCCGCCCTGGTGGCCGGCCGGCCGCAGCCGGTCGGCGGGGCCGGCTCCCCGGTGCTGCTCGCGGTGTTCCTGGGCATCGTGCTGTCGGCCACCGCCCTGTCGGTGATGGTGCGCATCGTGGGCGAGAACGGGCTGCAGCACACCCGGGCCGGCGCGATGGCCGCGGCCTGCGGGGCGCTCAACGACGTCGCCGTCTGGTGCGCCGTCGCCTGCCTCGCCCCCGCGGCCCGCGGCGCCGGCACCGGTCACCTCGTGCTCGCCGTCGCCGAACTCGCCGGCTACACCGCGGTGATGGCGTTCCTGGTCCGCCCGCTGCTGCGCCGACTGCTCGACCGCCCGGCCGCCGGCGGACACCCGCTGCTCGCCCTGCTCGCCCTCGGCAGCGGAGTCCTGCTGTCCGCCTGGACCGCGTCCCGCCTCGGCGTGCACCCCGCGGTCGGGGCGTTCGTCTTCGGGCTGGTGATGCCGCGCGACGCGGCGCAGGAGCTGCGGCACGCCGTCGAGGCGCCGCTGCGCAACGCCGGGGCGCTGTTCGTGCCGGTGTTCTTCGCGCTCACCGGCCTGTCCGTGGACCTCGGCGGACTCGGCTTCGCGGGTCTGGCCGCAGCGTCGGCGTTCCTCGCCGTCGCCTGGGGCAGCAGGATCGCCGGCGTGCGGGTCGCCGCCCGGCTGATCGGCGTGCCGCGCCACGAGGCGGTGGCCGTGGCCGTGCTGCTCAACACCAAGGGCCTCGGAGAGGTCGTCATCCTGACGATCGGCCGGGACGTCGGCATCATCGGCGACCGGCTCTTCACGATCCTCCTGGTGGCCGCCGTGGCCGCGACCCTGCCCGTCAACCCGCTGGTGCGGCGACTCGCCCGCTCGCACCGCGCACCCGCGGGGGACGCCGTCGCCCTGGCCCACCAGCGGCCGAGCCCGGCGGGGACGGCCGTCGAGGGCCCGGGAGGGAAGCTCCCGCGCTGATCGTCGCCGGGGACCGCGGCCCGGTCGTGGCCCGACCCGGAACCCGGCGCCGCCTGCCGCGACAGCGCGATCCGCCGCGACGTGCGGCGTGGGAATTCCGGCCGCTCCCGACCCGCTCCGGCGGTCCGGCGGGAATCCCGGGCCGCGGAATGCGCGCGGTGGGCGGGTGCTCGCCCGGGCGTGGATATCGGGGGTCGGCCCGCTCGTTCCGGGCTTTCCAGAATATGGAAACAATGGGGGCGTTCGCCTGGGACGGGCGTGGCGGGCAGGGTTGGTGTGACGGGTGTGGCGTGGGGTGGCGGGAGAAGGGCGGTTTGTTTTCGGGGCCGGGTGTTTGTGGTGTTCCGGGCCAATTCTCAATTAACCGGGCGGGGGGAGTAATCGGTCTACTCTATCGGCGGGTGGGGTGCCGATCCATGCTGGCGGGGTGGAACGCGTGGGGGCGGTGGTTCGCCGGCGGCCGTGGTTCCCGGGGGTTCGCGCGGCCGGTCTTTGCTGGTCGGGGGGCTGTCCGGGGGATCGGGGCGGTGTCGGGCGGGCTGCTGTTTTCCTGTGGTGCCCGTGTCGTGCTCGTCGCCCGTCCGTCGTGCCGGCGGCCGGTGTCCGTCGGTCCGTTCCGCCGGTTCGGCGTGCGTGCGGGTGTTGGCGTTGTTGCGTTGTTCGCATACCCGGAGGAACCCGTGGACGATTCTCCCCAGTCCTACACCGTCGTGTTCAACGACGAGGAGCAGTACTCGATCTGGCCCGCCGACCGGGATCTGCCCACCGGCTGGCACGACGCCGGTGTCACCGGCACGAAAGACGACTGCCTGACCCATGTCGGCACCGTGTGGACGGACATGCGCCCTCTGAGCCTGCGGCGAATCTCGGAGTAATCCCCGTTCCAGCCACGCACTTTTCCCGGCAGTGAAGGATGACGCGCGACATGGTCCTCAACGAATTCCACGCCCGAGCGATCGAAGCACCCGACACCGTCGCCGTACAGGACGGTGAGCTGGAACTGACCTACCGTGCGCTGGCCGCGCACGCCTACGCCCTGGCGGCCGAACTCACCGACCGGGGCGTGGGCCCCGACAGCGTGGTGGCCGTGTACGCCGACCGGTCGGCGCACCTGGTGGTCGCGGAGGTGGCGGTGCTGCTCGCGGGCGGCGCCTACCTGCCGCTGGACCCGGCCCACCCGGGCGCGCGGGTGCGTCAACTCCTGGACGCCTCGGGCGCGGTGGCGGTGCTGACCACCGCCGCTCTGGCCGCCACCGACGTGCAGCTGGGCGAGGACGTCCTCCTGGTGGACCTGGACCGCGAGGTCCCGGCCGACTTCACGCCCCCGCCGCTGCCCGCGATCGAAGGCGACTCGCTGGCCTACGTGATCTACACCTCCGGTTCCACCGGCCGGCCCAAGGGCGTGGCCGTCAGCCACGCGAGCCTGGCGAACCTGATGCACTGGCACCACGCGACGTACGGCACGCGCTCCGACGACCGCAGCACGCTGCTGGCCAGCCCCGGTTTCGACGTGTCCGTCCAGGACATCTGGTTCACCCTGACCGCCGGCGCGACGCTGGTCGTGCCGCCCGCGCGGGTGCGGACCTCCCCGCCGGAGCTGACCGAGTGGCTGGCCCAGGAGCGCATCACCGTCACGTTCCTGCCCACCCCGCTGGCCGAGGCGGTGCTGGAGGAGTCCTGGCCCGCGCACACCGTGCTGCGGACCCTGCACACCGGCGGCTCGGCGATGCAGCGCGGCGTTCCCGAGGGCCTGCCCTTCCAGGTGGTGAACCTGTACGGCCCCACCGAGGCCACCGTGAAGGTGACGGCCTGCGAGGTGCTGCCCGGCGGACCGGTTCCCCCGCCGATCGGCGTGCCGGTGGACGGGGTGCGCGCCTACGTCCTGGACGGCCTGGACCCCGTGCCCGACGGCGAGGCCGGCGAGCTGTGCCTGGCGGGCGCGTGCGTGGCCCGCGGCTACCTGCACGAGCCGGCGGCCACCGCCGCGGCGTTCGTCCCGGACATCCTGGTGCCCGGCGAGCGCATGTACCGCACCGGCGACAAGGTGCGCCGCCGCGCGGACGGCGTCTTTGAGTACATCGGCCGCTACGACGACCAGGCCAAGATCCGCGGGTTCCGCATCGAGCCGGGCGAGGTGGCCACCGTCCTCAAGCAGCACCCCGGGGTCCGCGACGCCTTCGTGGCGGTCGAGAACTCGGGCCGGCCCAACGCCCGCCTGGTGGGCTACGTCGTCGGCGCCGTTCCCACCGCCGAGCTGGTCGAGTTCGTCGGCTCCCGGCTGCCGGCCTACATGGTGCCGGGCGCCGTGGTCACGCTGCCCGCGCTGCCGCTGACGCCCAACGGGAAGGTCGACCGGGCCGCGCTGCCCGCGCCCGACCGCTCGGCCTCCGGGCTGGCCGCCGACGTGGTCGCGCCGAGCACCCCGACCGAGGTGGCGCTGGCGCGCATCGTCTCCGGGCTGCTGGGCGACGCCGAGGTCGGCGTGCACGACGACTTCTTCGCCCTGGGCGGCAACTCGCTGCTGGTGGCCGGCCTGGTGGCCAAGGTCGCCTCCGAGCTGCACGCGGTGGTGACCGTGCCGGAGCTGTTCGGCGCCCCGACCATCGCCACCCTCGGCCGGATCATCGACAGCCGCGCCGACGGCGCCGACGCGGACACCGCCCTGGCCCCCACGCCCCCGCCGCTGCGCCGCGCCGCGCGCAACCGTCCCGTCCCGCTGTCGCTGCCGCAGGAGCGGGTCTGGTTCTTCGAGCAGCTGTCCCCGGGCAACCTCGCCTACAACTTCCAGGCCACCGTGTCCCTGCAGGGCGAGGTCGACGTGGCGGCGCTGCAAGCCTCGCTCGACGAGATCGTCCGCCGCCACGAGATCCTGCGCACCACGTTCGTCTCCGTCGGCGGCGTGGGCTACCAGCGCCCGCTGGCCGAGGCCAAGGCCTCGCTGCTGGTGCTGGACGTCCCCGCCGAAGAGGCCGACGAGGTGGTGGCCGCGCAGCTGCGCGAGCCCTTCGACCTGAGCGAGCCCCCGCCGGCCCGCTGGGTGCTGCTGCGCCACGGCGACGGCAACAACACCTTCCTGCACGTGGAGCACCACTTCGTCCACGACGGCTGGTCGCTGTCGGTGTTCCTGAACGAGCTGCGCGCGCTCTACCCGGCGTTCAAGGACCACCAGCCCTCGCCGCTGGCCGAACTGCCCCTCCAGTACGCCGACTACGCCATCTGGCAGCGCGACTGGATGAGCGGCGACGTGCTGCGCGCGCACGTCGAGCACTGGACCGCCCGGCTGGCCGGCGCGCCCGACACCCTGGAACTGCCCGCCGACCGGCCCCGCCCCCCGGTGATGACCTTCCGCGGCCGCGCGCCGCGCATCCTCGTCCCCGCCCCCCTGGCCCGGCGCCTGCGCGCCTTCAGCCGCGAGAACCGCATCTCGCTGTTCACCACCATGTACGCGGGCTTCGCCGCGCTGCTGTACCGCTACACCGGGCAGCAGGACATGCTGGTGGGCACCGGCGCCGCCAACCGCAACCTGCCCGAGCTGGAACCGCTGCTGGGCATGCTCGTCAACACGCTGGTCCTGCGGACGAAGGTCACCGGCGACCAGGCCTTCAGCGACCTGCTCGCGCAGGTGCGGCAGAGCGTGGCCGAGACGCTGGCCTGGTCCGACACCCCGGTGGACGCCGTCATCGACGCGATCGACCCGGCCCGCGACCCCTCGCGCACCCCGCTGTTCCAAGTCATGTTCAGCTTCCACGACTCCGGGGTGCCCGACATCGACTTCGGCGGGCTGACCGGCAAGGTCACCGAGCGCTCGAACAAGACCGCCAAGTCCGACCTCAACATCATCGTGATCCCGCGCGCCGAGCAGCGCATGGGCCGGGCCCCGCGCCCCGAGGACGACGACCTGTGGATGATCTGGGAGCACTCCTCGGAGCTGTTCGACCCGGAGACCATCGAGCGGATGATCGCGCACTACCTGACCCTGCTCTCCGACGCCATGGAGCGCCCCGAGAGCACGGTCGGCAGCCTGCGCCTGCTCTCGGAGACCGAGGCCGACCAGCTGCAGGGCTGGACCCGCGGCTCCGCCGAGGGCGCGCCGGCCACCACGCCGGTCACCGAGCTGATCGCCCGCCAGGTCGAGCAGCGCCCCGACGCCGCCGCCGTGCGCTGGAACGGCGGACAGCTCAGCTACGCGCAGCTGTGGCAGCGCGCCGGCGCCCTGGCCGCCGAGCTGCGCGCCGCCGGCCTGGCCGCCGAGGAGCCGGTGGCGGTGTACGCCGAGCGCTCCGCGGAGCTGGTGGTCGCCGAGCTCGCCGTCCTGATGGCCGGCGGCTGCTACCTGCCCGTCGACCCGAGCTACCCCGCCGAGCGGGTGGCCTACATCCTGCAGGACGCCGCCGCGCGCACCGTGCTCGCCACCGCCCGCACCCGCCCGCAGCTGCCGCAGACCGAGCAGGACCTGCGCGTGCTGACCGTCGACGCCGGCGGGAGCGGCGCCGCGGACCAGGAGGCGGTGCGCGCCGACGCGCTCGCCCCCGGCCGGCTGGCCTACCTCATCTACACCTCCGGCTCCACCGGCCGCCCCAAGGGCGTCGCCCTCGAACACCGCGGCCTGAGCAACCTGGTCGCCTGGCACACCGCCCAGTACGGGCTCGACGCCACCCATCGCACCACGCTGTTCGCCAGCCCCGGCTTCGACGCCTCCACCTGGGAGATCTGGCCGACCCTGGCCGCCGGCGCCACCCTGACCGTCGTCCCCGACGACCTGCGCGCCGCCCCGGCGCCGCTGGTCGACTGGCTCGCCCAGGAGAAGATCACCACCGCGTTCCTGCCCACCCCGATCGCCGCGGCCGTCCTGAACGAGTCCTGGCCCGCCGACACCGCCCTGCGCTCGCTGCTCACCGGCGGCGACGTCCTGCCCTCCGCGCCGCCGCCGGGCCTGCCGTTCGCCCTGTACAACCACTACGGGCCGACCGAGAGCACCGTCGTCGCCACCGCCGCCGTCGTGCCGGACACCCACGCGCAGCGCCCCGCGATCGGCCGCCCGATCGCCGGCACCACCGCCCACGTCCTGGACGCCCAGCGCCGACCCGTGCCCACCGGCGTGTGCGGCGAGCTGTACGTCGGCGGCGCCGGCGTGGCCCGCGGCTACGTCAACCGCCCCGACCTGACCGAGCAGAGCTTCCTGCCCGACCCGTTCTCCGACACCCCCGGCGCCCGGCTCTACCGCACCGGCGACCTGGTGCGCTGGCTGCCCGACGGGCAGCTGGAGTTCCTGGGCCGCGCGGACGAGCGGGTCAAGATCCGCGGCTTCCGCATCGAACCCGGCGAGGTGGCCGCCACCCTGCGCGAGCACCCCGACGTCAAGGACGCCGCCGTCCTGGCCCGCACCCCCGCCCCCGGCGCCGACCCCACCCTGGTGGCCTACGTCTGCACCCACGGCCACGGCGAGCAGACCTCCGAGGACAAGCTCACCGCCTTCCTCCAGGACCGCCTGCCGATCTACATGGTCCCCGAGCGCGTGCTGCTGCTGGAGAAGCTGCCGCTGACCGGGCACGGCAAGGTCGACCACGACGCGCTGGCCGCGCTCGTCCCGACCGCGCCCGACCGCGCCCAGGAGCAGCAGCCCCCGGAGGGCCCGACCGAGGAGCGCATCGCGCAGATCGCCTCCGAACTGCTGCGCGGGCAGTCGCTGGGACGCAGCGACGACTTCTTCCGCGCCGGCGGCCACTCCCTGCTCGCGGCCCGCCTCATCGCACAGGTCAACGAGGCCTTCGCCACCGCCGTGCCGATCTCCGCGTTCCTCCAGCGTCCCACCGTCGCCGGCCTCGCCGAAGCCGTCGACGCCGCCGCCACCGGGGCCGGCGGCGCCGGTCCGATCCTCCCGCGCGCCCGCCGCGCCGCCGCCCTGCAGGAAGACGGGGAACAGCTGTGAACACCCACCTGGAAGCCGACACCGGCGACGACGACCGCGCCCCGCTGTCCTACGCCCAGCAGCGCCTGTGGTTCCTCGACCAGCTCCAGCCCGGCAGCGCGGTCTACAACGTCCCGCTGGGCTACGACATCACCGGCCCGCTGGACGCCGATGCCCTCCAGCAGGCGCTGACCGAGACGGCGCGCCGCCACGAGATCCTGCGCACCGCGTTCCGCTCCGTCGCCGGCACCCCCCACCAGGTGGTGCTGGCGCCCGCCCCGGTGACCGTCCCGGTCACCGACCTCACCGACCGGGGCGACAGCCCGCAGCAGATCGCGGCCCGGGCCGCGGCCCTGGCCGACGAGGAGGCCGGCACCCCCTTCGACCTGGTCGCCGGACGCGTCCTGCGGGCCCGCCTGCTGCGCCTGGGCCCCGAGCACCACCGCCTGCTGCTGACCGTCCACCACCTCGCCTGCGACGGCCCCTCGGTGGGCACCCTCGGCAAGGAGATCGAGACCCACTACCGCGCCGCCCTCACCGAGGGCGGCCGGCCGCCGGGCGAACTGCCCATGCAGTACGCCGACTTCGCGCACTGGCAGCAGGAGACCCTGGCCGGCCCCGAGCTCACCCGCCTGCTGGGGTACTGGAAGCAGCACCTGGAGGGCATGCCCGCCCAGAACCTGCCCACCGACCACCCCCGTCCGCCGGTGCAGAGCTACCGCGGCGCCGCGCTCACCTTCGCCCTGCCCGCCGACGCCGTCCGGCGCCTCGACGAGCTGGGCCGCGGCGAGGGCGCCACCCTCTACAGCGCGCTGCTCGCCGCCTTCGCGGTCCTGCTGCGCGCCCACGTCGGCCAGGACGAAGTCGTCGTCGGCACCCCCGTCTCGGGACGCGAGCGCCCCGAACTGGCCCCGCTGATCGGCTTCTTCACCAACACCCTGGTGCTGCGCTGCGACCTCGCCGCCCGCCCCACCTTCCGCGAGCTCGTCCAGCGGGTGTGGGACGAGGTCAAGGGCGCCCTCGCCCACCAGGACCTGCCCTTCGAGAAGCTGGTCGAAGAGCTCCACCCCGACCGCGACCTCGCCCAGAACCCGCTGTTCCAGGTGCTGTTCAGCTACCGCCTGGAGGACGAGGGCAGCGGACTGAACCTCCGGGGCTGCCGGGTGAGCCCGGTGCTGGGCGACACCGGCGCCGCCCGCTTCGACCTCACCCTGAGCCTCACCCGCACCCCCGACGGCGTCAACGGCCGCCTCGAGTACAGCACCGACCTGTTCGAGGCCGACACCGCCCAGCGCCTCGCCGACCGCTACGCCCAGGTGGTGGCCGCCGCCGCGCAGGACCCCGACCGGCCGGTGGACGAACTGGCCGTCCTGCCGTCCGCCGAGCTGGAGACCCTCGCCCAGTGGCACGCCGGCCCCCGGGCGCACACCTCCCGGGCGCTGGTGCACGAACTGCTGGCCCAGCGGGTGGCCGCCACCCCCGACGCCACCGCGCTGATCGCCTCCGACGCCACCTTGACCTACCGTGAACTCGACGCCCGCGCCGAGCAGTTCGCCGCCCGGCTGCGCCGCCTCGGCGTGGCCGCCGACGAACCGGTGGGCGTCCACCTGCACCGCACCTCGCTGCTGATGGTGGCCCTGCTGGGCATCCTCAAGGCCGGTGCGGCCTACCTCCCGCTGGACCCCGACTACCCCGCCGGCCGGCTGGCCTTCATGGTCGCCGACGCGGGCGTGCGCCTGGTCGTCGCCGACCCGGCCAACGCCGCCTCGGCCGGCCGCCTGGGCGCCGCCCGCGTGGTGGTCCCCGGCGAGCACCCGGCCGACGAACACACCGACGGCGAGCACCAGGACGGCGCCACCGGGACGGAGGCGACCCCCGACAACCTGGCCTACGTGATCTACACCTCCGGGTCCACCGGACAGCCCAAGGGCGTCATGGTCACCCACCGCAACGTCGCCAACCTGTTCGCCGGCCTGAGCGAGGCCTTCGGCGACGACGAACCCAGCACCTGGCTCGCCGTCACCAGCGTCTCCTTCGACATCTCCGTCGTCGAACTGCTGTGGGCCCTCACCCACGGCCACCGCATCGTGCTGCGCCGCGAACCGCCGCTGCGCACCGGCAGCCGGAGCGCCGACGCGGCGGCCCGCTCCCGTCCCATCGACTTCAGCCTGCTCTACTTCGGCAGCGACAGCGAAGCCAGCCCCGAGGACCGCTACCGCCTGCTGCTGGAAGGCGCGAAGTTCGCCGACCGCAACGAGTTCACCGCCGTGTGGACCCCCGAACGCCACTTCCACCAGTTCGGCGGGCTCTACCCGAACCCGTCCGTGATGGCCGCCGCCGTCGCCGCCGTCACCGAACGCGTCCAGGTCCGCGCCGGCAGCGTCGTCATGCCGCTGCACGACCCGCTGCGGGTGGCCGAGGAGTGGTCGGCCGTCGACAACCTGTCGGCCGGCCGGGTCGGCATCTCGCTGGCGTCCGGCTGGCACGCCAACGACTTCGTCCTCGCACCCGACAACTTCGCCACCCGCAAGCAGCTGATGATGGACGGCCTCGCCGAGGTCCGCAGCCTGTGGGGCGGGAACCGGACCACCCGCCGCAACGGCGTCGGCGCCGAGGTCGAGGTCGGCATCTACCCGAAGCCGGTGCAGAGCCGGCTGCCGGTGTGGCTCACCAGCGCCAAGCACCCCGAGACCTTCCGGATGGCCGGTGAGGCCGGCACCGGCGTGCTGACCCACCTGCTGGGGCACAGCCTCGACGAGCTCGCCGAGAAGATCGCGCTCTACCGCAGGACCTGGCGCGAGCACGGCCACCCCGGCGAGGGCCACGTCGCGGTCATGGTCCACACCTTCGTCGGCACCGACCTCGAAGAAGTCCGCGAACTGGTGCGCGAGCCGATGAGCCGCTACCTGGAGACCTCCTTCGACCTGATCGCCTCCCTGGGCGCCACCACCGGAAGCGCCGAGGACTTCAAGTCCCTGCCGCCCGACGAGCTGCGCGCACTCGTCGACCGGGCCTTCGAACGGTTCTTCGCCACCGCCAGCCTCCTGGGCACCCCCCAGGTCTGCGCCGACATGATCGACCGGATGAAGGCCGCCGGCGCGGACGAAGTCGCCTGCCTGATCGACTTCGGCGTCGAGGACAAGGCCGCGCTCGACGCCCTGACCCACCTCGTCACCGTCCGCGACATCAGCGAGGAACGCCGGACCGCCGCGCTGGCCGAGACCGAGGAACCCCTCGCCGAACAGCTGCGCACCCACCGGGTCACCCACCTGCAGTGCACCCCGTCGCTGGCCCGGGCGCTGCTCGCCGACCAGGACACCCGGGCCGAACTGCCCGGCCTGGAGCGCCTGTTGGTCGGCGGCGAAGCGCTGCCCACCGACCTCGCGGCCACCCTCGCCGAGACCGTCGCGGGCACCGTCCACAACATGTACGGGCCCACCGAGGCCGCCGTGTGGGCGACCACCGCGCAGGGCTCCGCCACCATCGGACGCCCGCTGGCGGGCGTCCGCGCCTACATCGCGGACCAGGACCTGCGGCTGTGCCCCGTCGGCGTCCCCGGCGAACTCCTGCTCGGCGGCGACGGCATCGTCCGCGGCTACCTCCACCGCAACCGCACCACCGCCGAACGCTTCCAGCCCGACCCGTTCACCGGCACACCGGGCGCGCGCCTCTACCGCACCGGCGACCTGGCCCGCTGGACCCCCGAGGGCACCCTCGAGTTCCTCGGCCGCCTCGACGACCAGGTCAAGCTCCACGGGCACCGGATCGAACTCGGCGAGGTCGAGGCCGCCCTGGCCCAGCACCCGGCCGTGCGCTCCGCCGTCGCCGTCATCCGCGGCACCGGCGCCGAGGGACGCCTGCTCGCCTACTACGTCCCCGACCCCGAGCACACCGCCACCGCCGCCGAACTGCTCGCCCACCTCGCCACCCGGCTGCCCGGCTACATGCTGCCCGGCGCCGTGCACGCCATCGACGCCGTCCCGCTGACGCCCAACAAGAAGGTCGACCGCAACGCGCTGCCCGACCTGAGCGAGAGCCGCCCCGACGGCGCCGCCACCTACACCCCGCCCACCAACGACACCGAACGCCTGGTCACCGAGGTGTGGCAGGACGTCCTGGGCGTCGAACGGGTCGGGCTGGACGACAGCTTCTTCGCCCTCGGCGGCAACTCCCTGCTGGTCGTCGTCGCCCGCGCCCGGCTGCTCGAACAGCGCGACAGCGCCCTGTCCCTGGTCGACATGTTCCGCTACCCGTCCGCCCGCGCCCTGGCCCGGGCCATGGACCGGGCACCCGGCGCCGACGCGGACGACAACCCGGCCGCCGGCGCCGCCGCCCGCGCCGCCGCCCGCCGCGGCGCCAGGAACTCCGCCGCCCGCCGCGCAGGCAGGACAGGAGCGTGAGCGTGCCCACCACCACACCGACCCGGGAACGGGCAGAAGGGGGCCTCGGGTGAGTACCGAGCCGGAAGACAGCATGGAACCGATCGCGGTCGTCGGGCTCAGCGGACGACTGCCCGGCGCCCCCACCATCGACGCGTTCTGGCAGAACACCCGCGACGGCGTCGAATCCATCTCCCACTTCACCAGCGAGCAGCTGACCGAGGTCGGCTGGCCCAAGGAGATGATCACCCACCCCGACTACGTCCCCGCCGCCGGCGTCATCGAGAACGCCGACCACTTCGACGCCGACTTCTTCGGCTACACCCGCGAACAGGCCGAGATCAGCGACCCGCAGCAGCGGATCTTCGCCGAAACGGTCTGGCACACGCTGGAGGACACCGGCCACGACCCGGCCCGCTTCAACGGCGCGATCGGCGTCTACGCCGGCCAGTTCGCCAACAAGTACCTCCCGCTCAACCTGCTGGCCAACGCCCGCTTCCGCGGCTCGATGTCGGCCTTCTCCGCCCGGCCCTACAACGACAAGGACTTCCTCGCCACCAGGGCCGCCTACCTGTGCGACCTGCGCGGCCCGGCGATGACCGTCCAGTCCGCCTGCTCCACCTCCCTGGTCGCCATCCACCTCGCCTGCCAGGCCCTGCTGGGCCACGAGTGCGACATGGCGCTGGCCGGGGGAGTGGCCCTGCCGATCCCGCTGATCGGCGGCTACCCCGTCGTCGCCGGAGGCATCTTCGCCCGCGACGGCCACTGCCGCCCCTTCGACGCCTCCTCCAGCGGGACCGTCCCCGGGTACGGCGTCGCCGTGGTGGCCCTGCGCCGCCTCAGCGACGCCCTCGCCGACAACGACAACATCCGCGCCCTGATCCTCGGCAGCGCCCTCAACAACGACGGCTCCGCGAAGTTCGGCTTCAACGCGCCCAGCATGCAGGCCCAGTCCGAGGTCATCGCCACCGCCCAGGCCGTCGCCGGCGTCAGCGCCGAGAGCATCGGCTACGTCGAGGCCCACGGCACCGGCACCCCGCTCGGCGACCCCATCGAACTCGCCGGCCTCACCAAGGCGTTCAACACCCAGGAACGCGGCTACTGCGCGATCGGCTCCACCAAGGCCAACATCGGCCACCTGGACGCCGCCGCCGGAGCCGCCGGATTCGCCCGCGCCGTGCTGGCCCTCCAGCACGCCGAGATCCCGCCCAGCATCAACTACGAGGCGCCCAACCCCGCCCTCCTGCTGGAACGCACCCCCTTCTACGTCCCCACCACCGCCCGCCCCTGGCCCAGCGGCGCCACCCCGCGCCGGGCCGGCGTCAGCGCCTTCGCCGTGGGCGGCACCAACGCCCACATCGTCCTGGAGGAAGCGCCCGCGCCCGAGCCCGCCGCGGAAAGCGCCCGCGAGCACCACCTGCTCGTGCTGTCCGCCCGCACCCCGCAGGCCCTGGCCGACGCCGCCGCCAACCTCGCCCGGCGCCTGGAGAGCGACGACGACCTGGACCTCGCCGACGTCGCCCACACCCTCCAGGTCGGCCGCCGCGCCTTCGCGCACCGCCGCCACCTGGTGTGCCGCGACCGGGCCGAAGCCGTCGCCGCCCTGCGCGCCCCGGCCCCGCCCACCGCCGCCGCCGGGACCCGCCGCAGCGTCTTCGTCCTCCCGGGCGCCGAAGCGCTGCGCCCCGACGCGGCCGCGCAGATCTACCGCAGCGAGGCCGTCTTCGCCCGCGAGGTCGACCACTGCGCCGAACTGGCCCGCCCCCTGCTCGGCCAGGACCTGCGCGCCGTGCTGTTCCCCGGCACCTGGAACGGCGCCGACGGCGCGGACCGGACGGACCCGCGCGCCACCGCGTCGGCCGCCTTCGCCCTCCAGTGGGCGCTCGCCCACCTGTGGCAGTCCTGGGGCGTCCAGCCCGCCGCCATGATCGGCGACGGCGGCGGCGAACACGTCGCGGCCTGCCTGGCCGGCGACCTCGACCTGCCCACCGCCCTCGCCCGCGTCGCCGCCGACCCCGGCGCCAGCGACGCCACCGCCTTCGTGGCGGCGCTGCGCGAAGCGGCCGCGGCGCCCGGCACCGCCCTGCTGGCCATGGGACCCGCCGACGGCATCGTCCGGGCCCTCGCCGGCCAGGACGGCGCCGAACGGTTCACGGTCCTGCCCTCGCTCGGCTCCGCCGACACCGACCGGGACGGCCTCGCCACCCTGCTCGACACCCTCGGCGCCCTGTGGCAGGCCGCCACCGACATCGACTGGGACGCCGTCCGCGGCACCGCACGACCGCGGCGCGTGTCCCTCCCGGGCTACCCGTTCCAGCGCAGCCGCTACTGGATCGGCCCCGACACCGGAAGCTACGAACCCCTGGGTCTGGAGGAGCCGTCATGGACGAGCCACTGATTGCGATCGTCGGCGCGGGCGTCATGGGCACCGGCATCTCGACGCTCGTCGTCGGGAACGGACTGCCCGTCGTCCTGGTGGACATCGAACAAGGCGCCCTCGACCGCGCCACCGCCGCGATCCACCTCGGCCTTCGCCACGCCCAACTCACCGGCGCCATGCCGCCCGGCACCACCCCGGGCACCCTGCGCACCACCCTGCAGCTGTCGGACATCGCCGACGCCGCCGTGGTCATCGAGGCCGTCACCGAGGCACCCGACCGCAAGGCCGAGGTCCTCGCCGCGGTCTCCGCGCTGGTCGGCCCGGCGACCCCGATCATCTCCAACACCTCCGGGATCCCGATCGACGAGATGGCCGCCTGGGTCAAGGACCCCGGCGCCCTGATCGGCACCCACTTCATGAACCCCGCCTACCTGATCCCCATGGTCGAGGTCATCCGCGGTCCCCGGACCACCGACGGCACCGTCCAGCAGGTCCTGTCCACCCTGACCCGCATCGGCCGCCGCCCCGTCGTCGTGCGCGACGCGCCCGGCTTCGTCACCAGCCGGCTCCTGCACCCGATGATCAACGACGCGGCCCGCATCGTCAGCGAGGGCACCGCCACCGTCGAGGACGTCGACACCCTCATGCAGGGCTGCCTCGGCCACCCCACGGGCCCGCTGCGCACCGCGGACCTGATCGGCATCGACAACCTCGTCGACGCCCTGGAAGAACTCCACGCCCGGACCGGCGACGAGCGGTGCCGCCCCAGCGAACTGCTCCTCGAGAAGGTCCGGCGAGGCGAGCTCGGCCGAAAGAGCGGCCGCGGCTTCTACCACTACTACAGTGAGGCACAGTCATGACCGCCGAGCACACCTCCGCGTCCTTCGACACCGACGCCGTCATCGACCGGATCACCGGTTTCGTGGCCGAGCAGACCCGCACCGCCCCCGACACCGACCAGGACCTGTTCGACACCGGCCTGGCCAACTCCATGTTCGCCATGCAGCTGGTCGTCTTCCTCGAACAGACCTACGCCGTCACGGTCGCCGGCCCCGACCTGCAGCTGTCCAACTTCCGCACCGTCAAGAGCATGGCCGCCCTCGTCGGCCGGCTCCAGGCGCAGTCCGCCGCCGGCAGCGATGTCTGACGCGGCCGCCTCCGGACACCAGGACACCTGGGACCTCGTCCGCAGGGACGCCGGCGACTGGGACACCGCGGGCGAGATCCCCCGCACCCTGCTGACCGAGCTGGGCGCCGCCGGCCTGCTGTGCGCGGAGGTCCACAAGCAGTACGGCGGCCTCGGCCTCACCGGCCGCGACAGCGGTGAACTCACCGCCCACGTCGGGAGCCTGTGCAGCTCGCTGCGCAGCGTCATGACCTCCCAGGGCATGGCGGCCTGGACGATCCAGCGCCTGGGCACCGCCGAGCAGCGCGCCGCCTTCCTGCCCCAATTGACCGGCGGCCGCCTCGCGGCCGTCGCGTTCAGCGAACCCGAGGCCGGCAGCGACCTGGGCGCGATGAGCGCCCGGGTGCAGCACGACGGCGACAGCGTGGTCCTCGACGGCAGCAAGATGTGGATCACCGCCGCCGCCTACGCCGACCTGATCGTCGTCATCGCCAGGAGCGGCGACGGCGCCGTCGCGGTCGTCGTGCCGGTCGACACCCCGGGCGTGCGGATCGAGAAGATTCCCCACCCGATGGGCTGCCGCGCGGCGGGCCACGCCCAGGTCCACCTGGAGGGCGTGCGGCTGCCCGCCGCCAACGTCCTGGGCGGCGCGGCACTGGCGCTGCCCTTCCTGATCACCACCGCGCTCGCCTACGGTCGGATGTCGGTGGCCTGGGGCTGCGTCGGCATCCTGCGCGGCTGCCTGGCCGCCGTCACCGAACACGCCGCCACCCGGCGCCAGTTCGGCCGGCCGATCGGCGAGCACCAGCTGGTGGCCCGCCGGATCGCCGAGCTCTACGCCGCCGAGCGCATCGCCACCGGCGTGTGCCGGGACGCCGCCGAGCACTGGGAGGCCGGCTCACCGGAGCTGGTCATCTCCACCGTCCTGGCCAAGCACGTCAGCGCCACCCAGGCCGTCCTGGGCAGCGCCTCGGCGGTGCAGGCGATGGCCTCCGCCGGCGCCGTCGACGGGCACGTGGTCGCCCGCGCGTACCGCGACGCCAAGCTGATGGAGATCATCGAAGGCAGCAGCGAGATCTGCCAGCTCGAACTGGCCAGGCACGCCCTGGCCACCGGGAAATCCACCGCGCGAAAGGAGCCGGCGCAGTGAGCGGACCGCAGTCACCCGACCAACCGCTCCCCACCGTCAAGTGCGTCGTCTGGGACCTCGACAACACCCTGTGGAAGGGCACCCTGCTCGAGGGCGACGACGTCGCCGTCGACGCCCGGGTCCGCGAGACCGTCCTCGGCCTCGACGCCCGCGGCATCCTGCAGGCCGTCGCCAGCAAGAACGACCACCAACCCGCCTGGCAGCGCCTGGAGGACCTCGGCCTCGCCGAGTACTTCGTGCAGGCCAGGATCGGCTGGGGCCCCAAGTCGACATCCGTCCAGGAGATCGCCGACGACCTGAAGTTCGCCCTCCACACGATCGCCTTCATCGACGACCAGCCCGCCGAACGCGCCGAGGTGGCCTTCCACCACCCGCAGGTGCGCTGCTACCCGGCGGAGGACGCGACCGGGCTGCTGGACCTGCCGGAGTTCACCCCGGCCACGGTCACCGTCGACTCGCGCCGCCGCCGCGAGATGTACCTGGCCAACGCGCGCCGCCAGGCCGAGCAGGACTCCTTCGACGGCCCGTCGCAGGAGTTCCTGCGCTCCCTGGACCTCGTCATGGAGATCCGCCGGGCCACCCCCGAGGACATCTCGCGCATGGAGGAACTCACCCTGCGCACCAGCCAGATGAACGCCACCGGCGTGCACTACTCGGACGCCGACCTGCGCGCGCTCCTGGACGACCCCCGCCACGAGGTCCTCGCCATCACGATGAGCGACCGCTTCGGCTCGCACGGCGCCGTCGGCGTCGGCCTGGTGGAGCGCGGCCCCGCGGCCTGGCACCTCAAGCTGCTCGCCACCTCCTGCCGCGTCGTCTCCTTCGGCGCCGGTGCCACCATCCTGAACTGGCTGGTCAGCGAGGCGGCCGCGGCCGGCGTCCACCTGATCGCCGACTTCCGCCCCACCGCGCGCAACCGGGTCATGGAGGTCGCCTACCGCTTCGCCGGGTTCACCGACGAACTCTGCGCCTGCGTGGCCGAGTTGGCCCCGCCGGAAGGCGGACAGACGCAGCGGCTGCACATCACGCCGGCCCCCCGGCCGGTGCCCGACACGCTGCGCCTGACCGCCGTCGCCCTGGCCGCCGCACCCTGATCTGCCGCCTCCCCTCCGGCGCGCCTTGCGGGCGCGCACCGGGCAGCGGCACCCGCGCCCGTCGTTCCCCGCTCCCCGGCGGGGGCGGCGGGCGCCGGC
>NZ_JBSGDD010000076.1:0-36804 GCF_053602195.1 Kitasatospora sp. NPDC004531
CGACGGGCTTGTCGATGACGACCACGTGGTCGTCGTCGTGGATGATCCGCATGCCGGCGGCGGGACGGCCGGCGGCGGCACGGGCTTCGGCGGGACGGGCTTCGGCGGCGGGCGTGTCGGCCGGGGTGTCGGCGCCGCTCCGGCCGACGGCCCGGATCGCTTCGGCGAGGGCGGCGACGGTACCGGCGTGCTGCTCGGCGGCCGGGGCCGGGCTCTCCTCGGGGGTGGTCATGCGGAAGGCTCCTTCAACGGGCCGGACGGCCTACAGCTCCGTCCAGCCCTGGTCCGGGTAGCGGTGCACCGGGGCCGACACGTCGTCCAGGGCAGCGCGGATCTCACCCGGAAGCGTAAGTGCCTCGACCGACAGTGAGGACTGCAGCTGGGCAGCGGTGCGGGCGCCCAGCAGGGCGGCCGACACGCCGGGACGGTCGCGGACCCAGGCCAGGGCGACCTTCAACGGGGTGGAGGCCAGGCCGTCGGCGGCGGTCGCCAGGGCGTCCACGATCCGGCGGGACGCCTCGCCCAGGTACGGCTGCACCGACCCGGCGGGGTACGGGGCGGCGCCGCGCGACTCGGACGGGACGCCGTGCCGGTACTTGCCGGTGAGGACGCCCCGGCCGAGCGGCGAGCAGGCCAGCACGCCGGCCCCGGCGTCCAGCGCGGCGGGCAGCGCCTCGCGTTCGATGCCGCGCTGCAGCAGCGAGTACTCGAACTGGGCGGCGGCCAGCGGGGTGCGGCCCGGCGAAGCGTGCTGCCGGGCGGCGGACTTGGCGAGCTGCCAGCCGCTGTACTGGCACACCCCGACGTACCGGGCGCGGCCGGAGGAGACCGCGAGATCGAGGGCGTGCAGGGTCTCCTCGGTGGGCGTGGCCGGGTCGTACGCGTGGACCTGCCACAGGTCGACGTGGTCGGTGCCGAGGCGGCGCAGCGAGGCGTCCAGGGCGGTCAGCAGGTGGCCGCGGGAGGCGTCGGGGAGGCGGGTGCCGGGGAGCGCGCCGGCCTTGGTGGCGATCACCAGCTCGGACCGCGGGATCAGACCGTCCGTCAGCCGGGACAGCAGGTACTCGGCGCCGCCGTCGGCGTACACGTCGGCGGTGTCCACCAGGGTGCCGCCGGCGTCCACGAAGGCCTTCAACTGCTCGGCGGCCTCGTGCTCGTCGGTCTCCCGGCCCCAGGTGAGGGTGCCCAGGCCGAGCCGGGAGACCCGCAGGCCGGTGCGACCGAGCTGTCGTTGTTCCATCGCGCCCTCCGTCAACGGTGCTGCGCCGCACGCGACGGCGCAGGTCGGGGGCGGTCCCCCCACGTGGGCGAGAGTAGCGGCGAAACCGTTTGCGGCCCGGGACGACCCGCTCGGCCGAGCTGGTGTCGGGTTCAGCAGTGCGTCTCGACGAACAGCAGGACGCGGCCGTCGGCGTCGGCGAACTCGTACGCCCGGTAGGACGGCCGCTCGTTGGCGTGGAATCCGGCCCGCGCCTCCAGCCAGGCGGCCGGGCGCTCCTGCGGGGAGAGGAAGCGCGGCATCCACAGCCGGACCCGCTCGTCGTAGTCCACGCCCATGGTCATCCGGTCGGCGGTGACGGCGAGCCGCTTGGCCCGGCGGACGTCCAGCGGCCCGCGGACGAGGCGCCAGTGGCAGCCGTCGGCGTCGGTGAAGCCGCGGTCGTGGACGGGCATCGGGTTGTGGCGCACCTCGGGCTCGTCCTCGGGCGGGGCGGGCACGGCCGCGAGCAGGTCGGCGAAGGTGGCGGCGCGGCGCTTCCTGGTCATCTGGGCAGAATGCCAGGGCGGCGGGGGCGGACGACACGGCTACCGGTCAGTAGCATGTCGCTCGACACGGGGGTCACCCTCACCGCAGCACCGGATCTGGAAGGCAGTGGGCACATGCGACTCGGGATCAACCTCGGCTACTGGGGACTCGGCCTGGACGCCGACAACATCGCCGTCGCGCAGGAGGCCGACCGGCTCGGCTACTCCGTCTGCTGGGCCGCCGAGGCGTACGGATCGGACGCCGCCACCGTGCTGTCCTTCGTCGCCGCGAAGACCGAACGGATCGACGTCGGCTCCGCGATCTTCCAGATCCCGGCCCGCACTCCCGCGATGACCGCGATGACCGCCGCCACCCTCGACACCCTCTCCGGCGGCCGCTTCCGGCTCGGCCTCGGGGTCTCCGGCCCGCAGGTCTCCGAGGGCTGGTACGGCGTCAAGTTCGACAAGCCGCTGGCCCGCACCCGCGAGTACGTGGAGATCATCCGCAAGGCGATGTCCCGCGAACGGCTGGTCCACGAGGGCGAGAACTGGACGCTGCCGCTGCCCGGCGGCCCCGGCAAGCCCCTCAAGCTCACCGTCCACCCGGTCCGCGAGCACATCCCGCTGTACATCGCCTCGATGGGCCCGAAGAACCTCGAACTCACCGGCGAGATCGCCGACGGCTGGCTCGGCCTGTTCTTCGCCCCCGAGCACGCCGCCCTCTCCGTCGACGCCCTCGCCGCCGGCCGAGCCAAGGCGGGCAGGACCCTGGACGGCTTCGACCTCTGCCCCACCGTCAACATCGCCGTCGGCGACGACCTGCACGCCGCCGCCGACACCCTGCGCGACTACACCGCCCTCTACCTCGGCGGCATGGGCAGCAAGGAGAAGAACTTCTACAGCCAGCTCGCCCGCCGGATGGGCTTCGAGCAGGCCGCCGACGAGGTCCAGACCCGCTACCTCGCCCGCGACAAGGCCGGCGCCGCCGCCGCCGTCCCGCACGAGTTCATCGACGCCACCTCCCTCCTCGGCGACACCGCCCGCATCGCCGACCGCATGCAGGCCTACGCCGCCGCCGGCGTCACCACCTTGACCCTCGCCCCGGCGGGCTGGACGCTCGACGAGCGCATCACCGCCCTGCGCACCGGCGTCGACGCCTTGGAGCGCGCCGGCCTCGCCTGACGGACTCCTCCGGAACGCTCTCCGCGCGGCCGCCGCCGCGGGCCACGGGGCTGTCCGACACCTCTCGCCACGTCCGGCGGGGGGGCGTCGGGCAGCCCCTGGCGCGTCAGGCGGCCGCGCGCAGCACCAGCGCGGCCGCCGAGAGCAGCGTGAGCACGACGACCGGCGCCACGGCGTAGTCCTTCACGCGCAGGTGGGAGACGGCCGCGCCGACGAAGTAGAGCACCAGGCCCACAGCGGCGGCCACCCCGAGCGGCGGGACGAACAGGCCGGCCAGCAGGCCGAGCGCACCCGCGGCCTTGGCGGTCCCGAGCCAGGGCAGCCAGGAGTCGGGCACGCCGACCTTGGTCATGCTGGCCGTGACCTGCGGGTTCCGGGTGAAGGTCAGGAAGGCGGAGGCGGACAGGCCGAGCGCGAGCAGCGCGGCGACGACGACGTAGCCGATGAACATGGAGTACATCCAATGATGGAGGGGCGAAAACCATTGAACAGTATCAATGATTAGTGCCCCTCCATAATGGGGCCGCTGTGTACGGTGGACGCCATGGCAGCTGCACACCCGATCGACCGTCTCGGCTTCCTCCTCTCCTTCCGCGGGGAGCTGGCGGGCACCCGGCTCCGCGCCGCGCTGGGCGTCGCCGGGCTGCATCCGCGCAACGCGATGACCCTGATGCAGCTCGCCCCCGGCGCCACCAGCCAGCGCGAACTGGCTGCCACGATGGAGGTCGACCCGAGCCAACTGGTCGCCGTCCTCAACGAGTTGGAGTCCGCCGGGCTGTGCGAACGCCGCCGCGACCCCGCCGACCGCCGGCGCCACATCGTGGAGATCACCCCGGCCGGCCGCCAGACGCTGGAGCGCATCGACCACGAGGTCGGCGCGGCCGAACGCGAACTCTTCGGCGACCTCAGCCCCGAGGAACAGGCCCAACTGCGCCACCTGCTCGACCGCGTCCTGGTGGACCCGGCCACCCACGAGTGCGCCGAGTAGCTCCATCGTCGCCGGGCACCGCAAGCCGGCCGTGATCCGTTCCAACCACTGCGCAGCCACTCCTTCGGGGACGTCCAAAGCTGACGGAAGCGCGCGTTGCTGCATTCGAAGCCGAACGCGGCATCGTCCCGCCCAGTGCCTACCGGCAGTTCCTCACCCACGTCGCCGGTTCGGGCGCGGCACCGTTCTACGGCCTCATGCAGCTGGAGCGGTGTTCCCTGGAGAGTGCCTGGCCCTGGGGGACGACGAGAGCGTCGATGCCGACGATCCACGCATCGATGCCGTCTTCACGCAGGGATCGGTTGTTCTCGGCTCCGACGACGGCCAGTCGTTCTGGCTGCTGGTGACGGCAGGGCCCTGTCGCGGTGGAATCTGGATGGTGTCCGACGTCGGCGCAATCCCGGTGCCGGGCGCCGAAGCCTGGGGCTTCGCCGAGTGGGTCGCGCACTGGCAGTCGGGCAACGGCTGGTGGGCGTGAGCCGGTGACCGGGCACTGCCACAACCCGCGAGTGGTCCGATTTCCGTCGGCTGCTCGGGTGCCTCCCGAAAGGGGTGAGCACCTGCCGCCCCTCTGCGTTCCTGTCAGTACCAGAGGGTGAGACCGGCCGCGCCAGCTCCCGTGCGCGCCGCGTGGCGCAGCACCCGGAGTGGGCCGTCGATCAGCTCGTCGACGTTGCGGTTCGGGTCGTCCGCCATCTCGTCCAGCCACACCCGTATTCGGGCGGCCACGTCGGCCCGACGCGGTGGGCGAAGGGCGAGCGCTTGCTCGGCCGCGGGGAGCGCGGCCCGCACTTGGGCGGCGTCGAACAGGAACTGCCCGCAGCATCCCGGCAGTCGGAGCGTCGTGTCGAGGCCGAGCCCCCACATGAGCGCCGCCGCGCCGTCGCCCCTGGGGACGGCGGCGCAGAACAGGCCCTCGCACTCCTGCTGGGGGACCGCGTGGAGCAGATGGTCCTGGAACTCGTCCGCCTCGGTCTCGTCGTTGCGGACGCTGTCGACCGCGTCGGCGAAGCGCCCGATTTCGTCGGTGCGCGACCGCTGCTCAAGGGCTCCTTCGAAGAAGCCTCCGGGCGCGGACCGCTCGCGCCACCGGATCACGTCGGCGGACGACTCCGGCCACGTGCCGTGGGCTCCGGCGGCGTCGGGGAATCGGCGGCGCGCATCCTCGACGACGTCGTCCGCCAAGACGCCGACCACCCAGACCCCCGTCACGCCCACCCGTGCTCCTTCACGTCGACGTCGTTCGGACCGACGATGGGGAAAGTCCAGTGCCGGGACCTGGAAGGTTACTGGTGGCTGCTGCGCGGGCGGCAGTGGCACTGCTGAGGAGAAGTGGTAGCGGGTGGCCCACGGGTTCGGGCGGGCTGTCACCGATCCGGGCCCGCCAGTGCGGAAGGATGGCGATGTGGCGGACTTGAAAGAGATCGAGCGGAAGCGGGAACTCGCCGACGAGAAAGCCCTGTTGGGGCTGCTGGCCGAGCTCGGCTATCTGGCCGACGGGCCTGTGACAGAGGAAGACACCTACTACAGTCGCCCGGACGTGGACTACCTGGCGACGGTCGAGTGCCTGCGGGTCCGTCGCCGGGACGGCGTGGCGGAGGTGACGTACAAGCCGGCGTCCACCGGCTCCACGCACAGCGCGGACGACGTGGTGTCCAAGACCGAGACGAACGTGGTCCTCGCGGGAGCAGAGCAGGCCGCCGCGGCCGAGCGGCTGCTCGGCGGTATCGGCATGCGCGAGCTGGTGCGCGTGGTGAAGACGCGGACCACCTATCGGCACCCCGGGCTGCCGGGTGTGACGGTCAGCATCGACACCGTGCACGACGCAGGGGTGTTCGTCGAAACGGAAGTCCTGCGGGAAACCGCCGTCGGCGCGGCCGAGTTGATCGAAAGCGTGGAGAAGGCGCTGGGAATCCACGGGAACTCGACGGTGTCGCTCCCGTACCGCGACCTGGTCATGCGGTTCCAGGCCCGGTCAACCGGGCGAAGCCCTCTCACACTTGACGGGTAGTTCGCCTGGCCCCGGCCCGATTGGGACCGTGGCGGTGCCCACTCGGAAGATGGGCTGACCTCCACCAATGGGGGAACGGTGTCCAGCGGCTGCCAGTGCGGCCCGGGCTGTGCCTGCGGCAGCCAGCAGGGCGGTCCGGACGGTCTCGCGGACGTGGACGGCGACCGAGCACAACATCGCCGGGCACCCGGGGACGCC
Source organism: Kitasatospora sp. NPDC004531 (assembly GCF_053602195.1). Lineage (NCBI taxonomy): Bacteria > Bacillati > Actinomycetota > Actinomycetes > Kitasatosporales > Streptomycetaceae > Kitasatospora > Kitasatospora sp. NPDC004531. The sequence goes on from NZ_JBSGDD010000076.1 coordinate 6,126, forward strand.
GACCGGGCCGCGCAGCTGATCAGCACCCTGCAACGCGCCCAGAACAGCGCCCCGCACGCCGACGGCGCGGGCCTGGTGGCCGCCCACGACGGCCTCGACACCGGCCAGGGCGACGTCCAGCCCGTTGTGCGAAGAAATTGATAAGTAGTTAATAGCCACGTGTTTTCAGTTGTCAGGCGGGCGCGCCCGGAGCGGATTCATGAATTCCCGCGCTCAATCCAGTACATTCGGCGGCGGCCTCTTTTCCGGGCAAATCGGTGCTGACTGCCAAATCTCTGGAGGATTCGTGGCACGCTTCCGTACCCGCCTGACGCTGATCGGCTCGGCCGCAGCGCTCGCCGCCGGCGCTGTCGTCCCCGCGCAGTTCGCCGGGGCGCAACCTGCCGCCGCCGCGGACCGGCAGTGGGTCGCCCTGGGCGACTCGTACACCGCCGGGGTCATTCCCGCCGCCGGCGAGGTCTTCGAGTACCCGCGCGACGGCTGCGACCGCACCGACCGGTCCTACCCGCAGGACATCGACCGTGACCTCGGCTCGCTCTTCGAGCTGACCAACGTCAGCTGCGGAGCGGCCACCATCGAGAACGTCACCGACGAACCCCAGCACCCGATCGGCCGCCACCTGCCGGGCATCTCCGAGGACCCGGACTACCCGTTCCCCCCGGTGCCGCCCCAGTCCGAGGCGGTGGGCCCCAACACCGACATCATCACCGTCGGCGTGGGCGGAAACACCCTCGGCTTCGGCGAGTTCGTCCTCAAGTGCGTGGAGTTGGGGCAGGGGAGCGGTGGCGTCGGAACCCCGTGCAAGGACGCACTGGCTGCCGGCATTCCGGCCCGGTTGAACAAGGTGGCCACGGAGTACGACCGGATGCTCGCCGTGCTTCACGAGCGGGCCCCGCACGCGAAGATCCTGACCGTCGGCTACCCCACGGTCATTCCCAAGGACACCTCCAAGTGTCGCTACAACGATCTGACGCAGTTCGGCTCGATCACCCAGGGCGACCTGGACTGGCTGCGCCAGGACGTGCTGGAACCGCTCAACAGGACCATCGAGAAGTCGACCGCCACACAGAAGGCGGCGAGCTTCGTCAACCTCTACGACTCCTCGCAGGACCACAGCGTCTGCGACTCCGGCAAGTGGGTGGAAGGCATTCTCACTCCCCCCGACCAGCTGTCCTTCGTGCACCCCAACGCCCTCGGCCACCGCAACGCCGCCGACCATGTGGAAGAAGCGATGCTGAACGCCATCGGCTGACCGGCGCCGGATTTCCGGGCGGGACGAAATGCCCTGTCGTGCGGTCGGCCTGCTGTTGCATTTCAGTTTCGTATCGCAGTGGATCTCCAAGGGATCACTCGAACTGCCAGGACAACGACGTGACCTCGATGGGCCAGCCAGAGCTGCCCCGGGGCGCGCGACGACCGCCGGCCCGACACTCGCCCCGGTCAGGCCCTTCGGAGCCTGCCCGGGGCGAAGTGCTGCCGGCCGGAAGGCCTCGGTCAAGGGGCGGGAAAGACCGCCGGTCGGAGCGTCGGAAGGTTCCGATACGATCATCGCGCCCGGCGCCGGGCGGGACTGCCGCGGCGACCGGCCGAGGGTCCGAACCACCGTTCCAGGGGGACATCTTGAGCATCCGTCGTTCGATCGCCGCCGCCGTCTTCGTCGCCGCGGTCGCCGCCCCGACCGCCCTCGCCGCCAACCCGGCGCTCGCCGACACCGCGCCGACGCCCACGCCCACCGGGCAGTCGCAGCCCGACGCCCCGGCGACGGCCGACACCCCGGCGGAGGCCACCCCCGCGCCCTCCGACATCACGCCCGAGGAGGAGGCCGAACTGCGCGCCCGGCTGGCCAAGGTGATCGAGGAGCCGGGGCACAGCCGGTACTTCTACGAGCACGCCAAGGCCGCGCTGGCCGGCACGGCCGAGGACGTCAAGCACTTCCTGGATGTCGAGATGCCGCAGATCATCCGCGCCGACAAGCGTGTCCGCGTCTCGCAGATCCTCAGCCAGGCGAGGCCCAGCAGCGCGCTGGAGGCGGCCGCGAGCAAGGCGCTGGACGGCGACGACGCGGCGATCGACCACTTCCTGGAGGTCGAGGCCCCGCGCCTGCTCGCCAACGAGCGCTGGTGGAAGGTGCTCCACCAGCTGGTCCGGCCGGGCAGCTCGCTCACCATGAGCGAGGCCGCCGCCGAGGCGCTGAGCACGGACGACGCCAAGGCCTTCCTGTCCGACCTGGCGAACGTCAGCGACGACGACGCCCGGCTGTGGCTCTCCCAGGCCATGTCGCTGGGCGGGGCCGAGGTCCGCAAGGCCGCCGGTGAGGCGCTGGACGCGAACACCTCCGAAGCCCTGCACACCTTCCTGCTCACCGGCCTGGCCGAGGCCCAGGCCCGCGACACCGCCAACGCCCACGAGTCCGGCGGCAACGGCGGCGGCACGGGCGGCAACGAAGGCGGGAACGAAGGTGGCAACACCGGCGGGAACGAAGGCGGCAACGACGGCGGCACCGGCACCACCCCGAACCAGGGCGGCCAGGCCGACCAGTCCGGCACCACCGTGACCCCGGCGTCCGACACCACGCCCCAGACCGGCACCGGCACCAGCACGAACACCGGCACCGGCACCGGCACCCCCGCCGGCACCCTCGCCTCCACCGGCGTCGACGCCCCGCTCGGCAGCCTGGCCGCCGCCGGCGCGGCCTCGGTGGCCCTCGGCGCCGCCCTGGTGGCCGCCCGCCGCCGCCGGCTCCAGCAGTCCTGACCGCGCACCCGCCGTCGAACGCGCGGGCCGGCCGCTACAGCCAGCCCGCGCGTTTGAACAGGCGGTACAGGCCGAAACAGACCCCGGCCATCAGCGTCAGCGCCGCCGGATAGCCCCAGGGCTGGCGGAGCTCCGGCATGTGCTCGAAGTTCATGCCGTAGATGCCGGCGATCATGGTCGGGACGGCGGCCAGCGCCGCCCAGGCGGAGATCTTGCGCATGTCGTCGTTCTGCTGGACGGAGACCTGCGCCAGGTTGGCGGAGAGGATGTCGGACAGCAGCCGGTCCAGGCTCTCCACCACCTCGTTGACCTTGGCCAGGTGGTCCGCGACGTCCCGGAAGTAGGGGCGCAGCTCGGCGGCGACGAACGGCACCCTGACCTCGCCGGTGGCGGCGCCGGCACGGGTGAGCCGCAGCGCCGGCTCCATCAGCGGGAAGGTGGCCTTGCGGAAGTTCACCACCTGCCGCTTGAAGGCGTAGATGCGCTCGGCGGCGCCGCGGACCCGGCCGGGGGAGAAGATCTCGGCCTCCAACTCGTCCAGGTCGGTCTGGAGTTCGGTGGCCACGTCGAGGTACTGGTCGACCACCAGGTCGCAGATCGCGTACAGGACGGCGGCGGGCCCGTGCGCCAGCAGCTCGGGCTGCTTCTCGAGTTCGGCGCGCAGGTCCTTCAGCGGGCTCTCCGGCCCGTGCCGGACCGTCATCACGTACGAGTCGCCCAGGAAGATCATCAGTTCGCCGATGGACACCGTCTCGTCGTCGGTGTGGTACGCGGCGGTCTTCAGGACGGTGAACACCGAGTCCTGGTAGATGTCGACCTTCGGGCGCTGATGCGCCGTCACCGCGTCCTCCACCGCCAGCGGGTGCAGCGCGAACTCGTCGGCGGCGTGGTCGAATTCGGCCTCCGTCGGGTCGGCCAGGCCGATCCACACGAAGCCGTCGCCGGACGCCCGGACCGCCGCCAGGGCGTCCGAGAAGTCCTCCGGCCCGTCGGTGCGCCGCCCGGCCCGGTAAGTGCCGCAATCCACGATCATGTCCGCCATTGTGACCCGAAGCCCGGCCCCGCCGTGCGGGGAGCACCCCGTAGGCTTGCGGTATGCCCACCCTGCTGCTCGTGCGCCACGGCCGCTCCACCGCCAACTCCGCCGGAATCCTGGCCGGCTGGATGCCCGGCGTCGACCTGGACGACACCGGCCGCGCCCAGGCCGCCGCCCTGCCGGAGCGACTGGCCGGCCTGCCGATCGCCCGGCTGGTCAGCAGCCCGCTGGAGCGCTGCCGGCAGACCCTGGAGCCGCTCGCCGCCGCCCGCCCCGAACTCGGCCCGCCCGACCTCGACGAGCGGCTCGGCGAATGCCACTACGGCGACTGGACCGGCCGCCCGCTGTCCGAACTCGCCGAAGAGCCGCTGTGGCGCACCGTCCAGGACCACGCCTCGGGCGCCGCCTTCCCCGGCGGCGAGTCGCTGCGCGCGCTCAGCCACCGCACCGTGGACGCCGTCCGCGAGTGGAACGCCAAGATCTCCGTCGAACACGGCCCGGACGCGCTCTGGGCGGCCGCCACCCACGGCGACGTGATCAAGGCCATCGTCGCGGACGCCCTCGGCCTGCACCTCGACCACTTCCAGCGGATCTCCGTCGAACCGTGCTCGGTCACCGCGATCCGCTACACCCCCAACCGCCCCTACCTGCTGCGCCTCGGCGACACCGGCAGCCTCGCCCCGCTCGCCCCGCGCCCGCACGGCCACTCGGCCGGCGACGACGCGGTGATCGGCGGCGAGACCGGCGCCGCCACGGCCTGAGCCCCGGCAGGCGCCACGGCCCGAGCCGCAGCAGGAAACCGCGCCACCCGTGTCCCACCGCAGGGCCGTTTGGCCGTAGGGTGAGATCGAGAAGACCGCACACCCCCGTACCGGAGCGAGCAGCGTGTCCCGTCAGGTCCACTTCTACGACCAGCCCGAGCGGTTCGTGGCCGGCACCGTCGGCCAGCCCGGCGCCCGGGCGTTCTATCTGCAGGCGTCCTCGCGCGGCCGGATCACCAGCGTGCTGCTGGAGAAGGCGCAGGTCGCCGCCCTCGCCGAGCGCATCGAGGAGGTCCTCGACGAGGCGCTGCGGCGCAGCGGCGGCGACGCCCCGATCCCGGCCGCCGCCCCCGTCGACCTGCTCGACGCCGCCCCGCTGGACCTGCCGCTGGAGCAGGAGTTCCGGGTCGGCACCATGGCGCTGGCCTGGGACGCCCGCGAGGAGTGCCTGGTCGTCGAGGCGCAGGCGTACGTCGAGGAGTCCGAGGACGAGGACGAGATCGAGGTCTTCGACGACGAGAACGGCCCCGACCTGCTGCGGGTGCGGCTCAGCGGCGCGATGGCCCGGGTGTTCGCCAAGCGCGCCCTCGACCTGGTCGCGGCGGGCCGCAAGCCCTGCCCGTTCTGCAACCTGCCGCTCGACCCCGAGGGCCACCTGTGCCCCCGCGCGAACGGCTACCGGCGCTGAGCGAGCAGCCCGCCGTGGAAGCCCCCGGCACCGACCCGGCCACCAGCGCCGCCCTGGCCGCCGACACCCGCGCCGCCCTCGCCCTGCTGAGCGAGGGCGAGTTGGCCGTGCACGGCCGGGTCACCGACGCCTCCAACGCCGTCCTCTACTGCACCGCCACGCTGGACGGCGTCACCGCCCCGTGCGTGTACAAGCCCGTCGCCGGCGAACGCCCGCTGTGGGACTTCCCCGACGGCACCCTGGCCGGCCGGGAGACCGCCGCCCACGAGCTGTCCGTCGCGACCGGCTGGCAGCTGATCCCGCCGACCGTGCTGCGCGAGGGCCCCGCCGGCCCCGGCATGGTCCAGCTGTGGATCGAACCCGACCCGGACGCCCCCGAACTCCTCGACCTGCAACCGCTGGACGGCCCCGCCGCCGGCTGGCTCCCCATCGTCCGCGCCGAACTCGACGCCGGACGCCAGGCCTGGCTGGTGCACCGCGACGACGAACGGCTGCGCCGCCTCGCCGTGCTGGACGCCGTCCTCAACAACGCCGACCGTAAGGGCGGCCACTGGCTGCCCGCCGCCGACGGCCGCCTCTACGGCATCGACCACGGCGTGACCTTCCACGCCGAGCCCAAGCTCCGCACCCTGCTGTGGGGGTGGGCCGGCCAGCCGCTCACCGCCGAGGCCCTCGACGTCCTCGGCAAGCTCGCCACCGACCTCGACGGCCCGCTCGGCGAGCGGCTGCGCCCGCACCTGACCCCGCTCGAACTCGCCGCGCTGCGCGCCCGGACCGGCGCGCTGCTGGCCTCCGGACGGCACCCGCTGCCGTCGGCCGACTGGCCGTCTATTCCCTGGCCACCGGTCTGATACCGATCCGAAACAGAGAATGATCGTAATCAAGCCGATCATGGCAACAGGTTGGTCTTTCAAAACCGCGCAAGGTTAGAGTCGTCCCCATGCATGCCTGGCCCGCCTCCGAGGTTCCCGCCCTGCCCGGTCAGGGGCTTCCCCTGCGCATTTACGACACCGCCACGAGCAGTGTCCGAGAGGTCGTGCCCACCGGCCCGACCGCCCGGCTCTACGTCTGCGGCATCACTCCCTACGACGCGACCCACCTGGGCCACGCAGCCACCTACAACACCTTCGACCTGGTCCAGCGGGTCTGGAAGGACGCCGGCCACGACGTCCTCTACGTCCAGAACGTCACCGACGTCGACGACCCGCTGCTGGAGCGCGCCGTCGCCACCGGCCAGGACTGGACCGAACTCGCCGCCCGCGAAACCGCCCTGTTCCGCGAGGACATGACGGCGCTGCGGATGCTCCCGCCCGCGCACTACATCGGCGCCGTCGAATCCATCCCGTGGATCGTCCCGCTGGTGCAGCAGCTGCTCGCCTCCGGCGCCGCCTACGAGGTCGACGGCGACATCTACTTCTCCGTCGAGTCCGACCCGCACTTCGGCGAGGTCTCCGGCCTCACCCGCGAACAGATGCTGCCGGTCTTCGCCGAACGCGGCGGCGACCCCGAGCGCCCCGGCAAGAAGAACCCCCTCGACGCCCTGCTCTGGCTCTCCGCCCGCCCCGGCGAACCCGCCTGGGACACCGAGCTCGGCCACGGCCGGCCCGGCTGGCACATCGAGTGCGTCGCCATCGCGCTCAAGTTCCTCGGCATGGACTTCGACATCCAGGGCGGCGGCAGCGACCTGTCCTTCCCGCACCACGAGATGGGCGCCGCCCACGCCCAGGTCGCCCTCGGCACCCACCCCTACGCCCGCGCCTACGTGCACGCCGGCATGGTCGGCCTCGACGGCCACAAGATGTCCAAGTCGCGCGGCAACCTGGTGTTCGTCTCCGCGCTGCGCCGCGACGGCATCGACCCCGCCGCGATCAGGCTCGCCCTGCTCGCCCACCACTACCGCAGCGACTGGGAGTGGACGGCCGACGACCTCGACGCCGCCCTCACCCGCCTCGCCGCGTGGCGCTCCGCCGTCTCCCGCCCGGACGGCCCCTCCGCGACGGCGCTGCTCGCGGAGGTCCGCGAGGCCCTCGCCAACGACCTCGACACCCCGACGGCCCTCGCCGCGATCGACCGCTGGGCGGCGAGCGCCCACGCGGCCGGCGGCGAGGACACCGGCGCCCCGGGCCTGGTCTCCCGCACCGTCGACGCGCTCCTGGGCGTAGCCCTGTAAGGGCGCGAGAACCAGGGAGCGCACCACCAGGGGCGCGGGGAACTGCGCGACAAGCGCACACCACGTCCGCAAGGTCGCGATCAAGTGCAGGTCATGGTCCTGCGTCGCGATCTTGCGGACGGGGTGCCTTCCGCTTCGCGCAGTTCTCCCCCAGCCCTAGCGGGCCGGGAGGTACCCCCACGCGCCCCTGTCTTCGCGCCCACTCGCGTTTCGCGCCCTCTCGCGGTCGCGAGCTATTCCTCGTCCTCGTCCTTCGGCCGCTCCGTCGCGTGCCCCGTGATCGGCTTCTCGCCCTTCGGCCCCTGGTTCTCGCGTCGCCGCAGGTACCTCTCGAACTCGCGGGCGATCGCGTCGCCGGACGCCTCCGGCAGTTCGGCCGTGTCCTGGGCCTCCTCCAACTGCTGGACGTACTCGGCGACTTCGGAGTCCTCCGCGGCGAGCTGGTCGACGCCGATCTGCCAGGCGCGGGCGTCCTCGGTGAGGTCGCCCGGGGGGATGCGCAGGTCGAGGAGGTCTTCCAGCTTGTTGACCAGGGCCAGCGTGGCCTTGGGGTTGGGCGGCTGGGAGACGTAGTGCGGGACGGCGGCCCAGAAGGTGACGGCGGGGACGCCGGCGTGCGCGCAGGCCTCCTGGAGGACCCCGACGATGCCCGTAGGGCCTTCGTAGCGGCTCTCTTCGAGGTCGAGGCTGCGGGCCACCGTCGCGTCGGAGGTGACGCCGGAGACCGGCACCGGCCGGGTGTGCGGGGTGTCGCCCAGCAGCGCGCCCAGGACGACGACCAGTTCGATGCCCAACTCGTGGGCGAAGCCCAGCAGTTCGTTGCAGTAGGAGCGCCAGCGCATGCTGGGCTCGATGCCCCGGACGAGGACCAGGTCGCGCGGCTTGGGTTCGGTGACCCGGACCACCGAGAGGCGGGTGGTGGGCCAGGTGATCCGGCGGACGCCGCCGTCGAGCCAGATGGTGGGCCGGTTGACCTGGAAGTCGTAGTAGTCCTCGGCGTCGAGCGCGGCGAACACCTTGCCGCCCCAGGTCTCGTCGAGGTGTCCGAGCGCGGCGGAGGCCGCGTCGCCGGCGTCGTTCCAGCCTTCGAAGGCGCAGATCATCACCGGGTCGATCAACTCGGGCAGGTCTTCCAGCTCGATCACCCGGCAGCTCCCTCCGTGCGTGGCGGGGGCACGGCCGCCCCCAGGTCCCTTACCTGCCCAGCCTACGGGCTTTGAATGCCACCCGTGGCCGGGCAGGAGGACCAAGGGTATCGCCGTCAGTCGACGGGCTCCGCGCAGGCGACGGTCGGGTTCATGGCGAGGGTGCCGGGCGGTGCGGGGATGGTGAAGGTGACGGTGGCCTCGTCGGGGCAGGTCGCCTCGGTGCTCCCCTTGAGCTGCACGGTCTGCTTCACGTACTCCTTGTCGACCTTGTACTCCGGCTTGTGGTCGCCCTGCCCGTCGCAGCGGGTCTCGGCGACGGTGTCGGAGCCGCTCGCGGACTTGGTGGCGTACACGCAGTCGCCGACCACGATGCCGACGCCGCCGCCACCGCCCGGGTCGCCGGGGTGCGGGTCGCGGAGGTTGCGCAGGCAGGCCCACGCGGCGCGGTTGTTGGTGACGCCGGTCAGCGCGTTCTGGGTGAGGTCGAGGGCGGCGTCGGTGCCGTCCGGGCAGTCCGCGCCGTGCGGGAGGGCGGCGGCGACGCCGGTCAGGGTGCCGCTGCGCTTGGTGACCTTGGCCTCGGCGTTCGGGCTGTCGCAGGGCACCATCTCGTAGCGGGAGCCGCTGCCCGGGCTCAGGGCGCGGGCGCAGGCGCCCTCGGCGAAGTAGGAGTCGTCGAGCTGGGCCGGGGCCACGGGGCTGTAGCTGGGTTTGGGGGTGGGGGCGGCAGCGGTGGGGGAGGGGCTGGCCGAAGGGGCGGACTCGGCGTGCTCGGCGGGGCCGCAGCCCGCCAGGAGCAGGCCGGCGGTGAGCAGGGCCAGTGCGGCCCCGGCGGTGCGCGTGAGGGTGCGCGGCATGACGTTCCTCCGTACCGTGCGGTGTTCGGCGGACAGGGCGGAGCAGCCCCAACCCGCCTGGAAATGACGGGCTTTGGTCAACGCTACCCTGACGCGCCGTCAGCGCCGCAGGGCGGTCGGGACGTGATCTTCGTCGCGGTCGGCGCGCCCCTTCGCGGTTCCCCCGCCCGGCCAGCAGGCTGGGCGCAGCGGGACATCCCGTTTGTCGGATTTACATGCTCTGTGAGGAGAGAAGGCCATGAAGGCAGCAGTGGTCCGGGACTTCACCAAGCCGCTGGAGATCGAGGAACGCGAGGTGCCGGCCCCGGCGCCGCACCAGGTGCTGGTGCGGATCGAGTGCTCCGGCCTGTGCCACACGGACATCCACGCCGCGCACGGCGACTGGCCCGTCAAGCCGACCCCGCCGTTCGTCCCCGGCCACGAGGGCGTGGGCATTGTGGAGGCCGCCGGTGCGAACGTCCGGCACGTCGAGGTCGGCCAGCGGGTCGCCATCGCCTGGCTGGCCGACGCCTGCGGACGCTGCGACTACTGCGTCACCGGCTGGGAGACGCTCTGCCTGGAGCAGCACAACTCCGGCTACTCGGTGGACGGCGCGTACGCCGAGTACACCCTCGCGCACGGCGACTACGTGGTGCCGGTGCCGGACGGCGTCGACCCGATGGACGCCGCGCCGCTGTCCTGCGCCGGCGTCACCACGTACAAGGCCGTCAAGCTGTCCGGCGCCCGGCCCGGCACCCGGGTGCTGATCTCCGGCATTGGCGGCCTCGGCCACCTCGCCCTGCAGTACGCGAAGATCTTCGGCGCGGAGACCGTCGCCGTGGACATCACCGACGACAAGCTGAAGCTCGCCAAGGAGCTCGGCGCCGACCACGTGATCGACGCCCGGATCCAGGACGTCGCGCACGAGGTCCGCAAGCTGGGCGGCGCGGACGCCGCGGTCTCGCTGGCCGTCAGCAACGCCTCCTTCCGCGCCGCCTACGACTCGCTGCGCCGCGGCGGCACCCTGGTCCTGGTCGCGCTGCCCGCCGAGGGCGAGCTGACGCTGCCGGTGTTCGAGACGGTGCTGAACGGCACCAAGGTGATCGGCTCGATCGTCGGCACCCGGCAGGACCTCGCGGAGGTGTTCCGCCTGCACCAGCTGGGCCGCACCCGGGTGATCCGGGAGACCCGCAGGCTGGAGGACGTCAACGCGTGCTTCGCCGACGTGCTCGCCGGCAAGGTCTCCGCCCGCCTGGTGTTCGACCTGCGCTGACGTGCGACGGAGGGGGCCCGGGGGAAGTGCCGGGCCCCCTCCGGTGCGTCAGAGCGCGGGCCGGCCGGTCATCAGCGCGGTGATCTCCGCGGCGAGCTCCGGGCCGAGCTCGCCCCAGCCCTCCTTGTAGCCGTACACGCCGGCCAGCGTGCGGGCCTCGTAGTCGCCGTTCAGCACCTCGATGTCGGCGGGGGTGATCAGCGAGGGGTGGGCGACGCCGAGCGCACCGGAGACCTTCGCCAACTCCCGGCGCAGGGTGCGCAGGTAGACCGCGGCCCGGACGGACTTGGAGGCCGGGTCGACGCCGCGGGCCAGCCACGGGTTCTGGGTGGCGATACCGGTCGGGCACTTGTCGGTGTGGCACTTCTGGGCCTGGATGCAGCCGATCGACAGCATCGCCTCGCGCGCCACATTGATCATGTCGGCGCCCAGCGCGAACGCCACCGCCGCGTTCTCCGGCAGGCCGAGCTTCCCGGAGCCGATGAAGGTCAGCCGGTCGGTCAGGCCCAGCTCGGCGAAGGTGCCGTAGACCCGGGAGAAGCCCATCCGGAACGGCAGCGACACCGAGTCCGCGAACATCCGCGGCGCCGCGCCGGTGCCGCCCTCGCCGCCGTCCACCGTCACGAAGTCGACGCCCCGGTCGCCGCCGGACATCAGCGCCGCCAGCTCCTGCCAGAACTCCAGCTCGCCGACGGCACTCTTGACGCCCACCGGCAGGCCGGTCTCGGCGGCCAGCAGCTCGACGAAGTCCAGCATCGAGTCCACGTCCCCGAACGCGGAGTGCCGCGACGGCGAGGCGCAGTCCTTGCCGACCGGGATGCCGCGGATCGCCGCGATCTCCGGCGTCACCTTCGCGCCCGGCAGCATGCCGCCCAGGCCCGGCTTGGCGCCCTGTGACAGCTTGATCTCGATCGCCCGCACCGGCGCGCCCGCGACCACGTCCTTGAGCCTGGCGAGGTCGAAGCTGCCGTCCTCGTTGCGGCAGCCGAAGTACGAGGTGCCGAGCTGCAGCACCAGGTCCGCGCCCTGCCGGTGGTACGGCGACAGGCCGCCCTCGCCGGTGTTGTGCATCGCGCCGGCCTGCGCCGCGCCCTTGTTCAGCGCCGTGATGGCGGCGCCGGACAGCGAGCCGAAGCTCATCGCGGAGATGTTCACCACGCTGCCCGGCCGGAACGCCTTGGCCCGGCCGCGCGGCCCGCCCAGCACCTTGGCCGAGGGCAGCGCGGCCTGCGGGTCGTGCCCGTCCGGCAGCGGGCCGGCGAAGGTGCGCTGCTTCAGGTAGGCGCGGCCCTGCGCCCCCGCGACGTCCACCTCGGTGCCGAAGCCGAAGTAGTTGTTCTCCTCCTTGGCGGAGGCGTAGATCCAGCTCCGCTGGTCGCGGCTGAACGGCCGCTCCTCCTCGTTGGAGGTCACGATGTACTGCCGCAGCTCCGGCCCGATCGTCTCCAGCAGGTACCGGGCGTGCCCGAGCACCGGGAAGTTCCTCAGCAGGGCGTGCTTCTTCTGGACCAGGTCGCGGGCGGCGAGCACCGCCACCGCGGCCGCCGCGGCCGCGCCGATCTTCCGGGCTTGCATGAACGTTTCCCCCTCGGGTGCCGGCCCCGTCCCCACACGGCGGAGCCGAACCGAATGCTAGGAGGCCCCCCGCGCCCGCCCGCGCGCGGGGGCCCGCCGGCGGGGCCTACACGCACCACCCGTCGCGGTACGCCGCCCAGTGGTCCGGCGTCGCCGCGAAGTCCACGTACAGCGCCAGCCCGAAGTTCTCCCGGCCGCCCGCCCCGAGCCCGAGCCGCGCGCCCCGCACGGCGGCGCGCACCGTCTCCGCGTCGCCCCGGTGGGTGGGCGTGTCGGCCCAGTACGCGGGCAGGCCCATCAGCAGGTCGACGCCCGGCGGGGTGTTGGCCAGCGCCAGCGAGGTCTGCCGGGCCACGTAGCCGCCGTACAGCGACTCCACCGGCATCGAGGTGTCGTACGACATCACCGCCACCTGGTCGACCCGCTTCGCGGCCTGAGCGAAGTACTCGGCGCTCCACCACTTGCCGTGGTCGGTCAGCGCGAAACTGACCCGCCCGACCATCGGCACCGGCTCGATCTGCGGGGCGGCGATGGACAGCGGCGCCGAGCGGGCGGAGGTCAGCGCGTGCACCTGGTCGAGCAGCGCCAGGAAGCCCGCCGAGCCGTTGTGCACCGGCTCCAGGTCGAAGTGGACGCCGTCGAAGCCCAGGTCGAGGACCTGCTTCGCGGAGGCGGTGATCCGGTCCCGCACGTCCGGCCGGTCCAGGTGCAGGCCCTCCTTCTCCGGTGCGACCACGTCGCCCAGCCACGACTGGATCCGCACCCCGGGCATCGCCGCCCGGGCCCGGCCGAGGAAGTCCGCCACCCCCGGCGCCAGCTTCGGGTCGAGCGAACCGTCGTGCTCCAGCGGCCCGGTGTGCACGTACAGGTCGTGGATGCCGGTGCCGCGCACCCGCCCCGCCAGCACCGACAGGTCGGCGTCGGTGCGCCGCCCGTCCACCCAGGCGTGGCCCAGCCAGATCGCGTCCCGGCCCCGGGTGCGGGCGTCCGCCGCCGGATCGCCCGTGTAGCACCAGCGCAGCGCGAGAGCCGCGCCCAGTACCGGCAGCACCAGCAGCGCCACGGCCAGCGCGCAGGCGGTGAGCACCCGTCGGCGCCGGGTCCAGCGGGTGCGCTCCTTCCAGCGGCGACGCGCCCGGGCCGGGCCTGTCCGCCATCCGGACACAGCGAGGGCTCGAACGTGGTGACGCCACCTGCTCGGACGCGATGAAGCGGGCATGATCGGGCTCCCTTCCGGTGGACAGGGACGCCCACGATGCGAAATGGGTTCCATCACACCGCCGTCGGGCGGATACCCTGGCCGGGTGCGTCCCCGGTCAAGGTGGGGCCGCATAGCCGACAGCCGTCGCACTCAGGGAGCAGCCACATGGCCACCGTTGTACCCACGTCCGCCCAGCAGGACCGCGCCGACGCCTTGCGTGAGGCCCTCGCCACCCGGGTGGTGGTGGCCGACGGAGCGATGGGAACGATGCTCCAGGCCCAGGAGCCGACGCTGGAGGACTTCCAGCAGCTGGAGGGCTGCAACGAGGTCCTGAACGTGACCCGCCCCGACATCGTCCGCTCCGTGCACGACGCGTACTTCGCGGTCGGCGTGGACTGCGTGGAGACCAACACCTTCGGCGCCAACCACTCGGCGCTCGGCGAGTACGACATCTCCGACCGGATCCTCGAACTGTCCGAGGCCGGCGCCCGGATCGCCCGCGAGGTCGCCGACGAGTACACCGCCAAGGACGGCCGCACCCGCTGGGTGCTCGGCTCGATCGGCCCCGGCACCAAGCTGCCGACGCTCGGTCACACCACCTTCGAGACCGTCCGCGAGGGCTTCCGGCGCAACGCGGCCGGATTGATCGCGGGCGGCGCCGACGCGCTGCTGGTGGAGACCAGCCAGGACCTGCTGCAGACCAAGGCCTCCGTGCTCGGCTGCAAGGACGCCCTCGCCGAGGCCGGCCTCGACCTGCCGGTGCTCGCCCAGGTCACCGTCGAGACCACCGGCACCATGCTGCTGGGCTCCGAGATCGGCGCGGCGCTGACCGCCCTGGAGCCGCTCGGCATCGACTACATCGGCATGAACTGCGCCACCGGCCCCGCCGAGATGAGCGAGCACCTGCGCTACTTGGCGAAGAACGCCCAGGTCGGCCTCTCCTGCATGCCGAACGCGGGCCTGCCGGTGCTCACCAAGGACGGCGCGCACTACCCGCTCAGCCCCGCCGAACTCGCCGACGCCCACGAGGCGTTCGTCAAGGACTACGGCCTCTCGCTGGTCGGCGGCTGCTGCGGCACCACCCCCGAGCACCTGCGCCAGGTGGTCGAGCGGGTCCAGGGCCTGCCGCTGACGGCGCGCGAGCCCCGCCCCGAGCCGGCCGCCGCCTCGCTGTACCAGGCGGTGCCGTTCCGGCAGGACACGTCCTACCTGGCGATCGGCGAACGCACCAACGCCAACGGGTCGAAGAAGTTCCGCGAGGCGATGCTCGCCGCGGACTGGCAGACCTGCGTGGAGATCGCCCGCGAGCAGATCCGCGAGGGCGCCCACCTGCTCGACCTGTGCGTGGACTACGTGGGCCGCGACGGTGTCGCGGACATGAAGGAGATCGCCGGCCGCCTCGCCACCGCCTCCACCCTGCCGATCGTGCTCGACTCCACCGAGCCGCCGGTGCTGCGGGCCGGCCTGGAGATGCTCGGCGGCCGCGCGGTGCTCAACTCCGTCAACTACGAGGACGGCGACGGCCCCGACACCCGCTTCGGCAGGATCGCCTCGCTCGCCCGCGAGCACGGCGCCGGCCTGATCGCCCTCACCATCGACGAGGAGGGCCAGGCCCGCACCGCCGAGAAGAAGGTCGCCATCGCCGAGCGGCTGATCGAACAGCTGGGCCGCGAGTACGGCATCCACGAGAGCTCGATCCTGGTCGACTGCCTGGCCTTCACCCTGGCCACCGGCCAGGAGGAGTCCCGCCGCGACGGCATCGAGACCATCGAGGCGATCCGCGAACTCAAGCGCCGCCACCCGGACGTGCAGACCACCCTCGGCCTGTCCAACATCTCCTTCGGCCTCAACCCGGCCGCCCGACAGGTCGTCAACTCGGTCTTCCTGCACGAGTGCGTCGAGGCCGGCCTCGACTCGGCGATCGTGCACGCCGCCAAGATCCTCCCGATGAACCGCATCCCCGAGGACCGCCGGCAGGCCGCCCTCGACCTGGTCTACGACCGCCGCAGCGAGGGCTACGACCCGCTGCAGAAGCTGCTCCAGCTGTTCGAGGGCGTCTCCGCCGCGTCCGCCGCCGCCTCCAAGGCCGAGGAGCTCGCCGCCCTCCCGCTGGAGGAGCGCCTGCAGCGCCGCATCATCGACGGCGAGCGCAAGGGCCTGGAGGCCGACCTGGACGCCGCGCTGGCCGAGCGCCCCGCGCTGGAGATCATCAACGACACGCTGCTTTCCGGCATGAAGGTGGTCGGCGAGCTGTTCGGCTCCGGCGAGATGCAGCTGCCGTTCGTGCTGCAGTCCGCCGAGGTGATGAAGGCCGCCGTGGCCCACCTGGAGCCGCACATGGAGAAGTCCGACAGCGAGGGCAAGGGCACCATCGTGCTCGCCACCGTCAAGGGCGACGTCCACGACATCGGCAAGAACCTGGTCGACATCATCCTGTCGAACAACGGCTACAACGTCGTCAACATCGGCATCAAGCAGCCCGTCTCGGCGATCGTCGAGGCCGCCCAGGAGCACAAGGCCGACGTGATCGGCATGTCCGGCCTGCTGGTGAAGTCCACGGTGATCATGAAGGAGAACCTCCAGGAGCTCAACCAGCGCGGCCTCGCCGCCGACTTCCCCGTCATCCTCGGCGGCGCCGCCCTCACCCGCGCCTACGTCGAGCAGGACCTGCACGAGATCTACGACGGCGAGGTCCGCTACGCCCGCGACGCCTTCGAGGGCCTGCGCCTGATGGACGCCCTGATCGGCGTCAAGCGCGGCGTCCCCGGCGTCGAGCTGCCCGAGCTGCGCAAGCGCCGGCACGCCCGGGTCGAGGTCGAGGAACCGGAGGAGGTCAACCTCGGCCAGATCCGCTCCGACGTGGCCGTCGACAACCGCATCCCGACCCCGCCGTTCTGGGGCGACCGCATCATCAAGGGCATCCCGTTCCAGGACTACGCCTCCTGGCTCGACGAGGACGCGCTGTTCAAGGGCCAGTGGGGCCTCAAGGGCGGCCGCTCCGGCGGCCCCTCCTACGAGGAGCTGGTGGAGACCGAGGGCCGCCCGCGGCTGCGCGGCTGGCTGGACCGCCTGCAGACCGAGGGCTGGCTGGAGCCCGCCGTCGTCTACGGCTACTACCCGGCCAACTCCAAGGGCGACGACCTGATCGTCTACGGCGAGGACGACACCGAGCTCACCCGCTTCACCTTCCCCCGCCAGCGCCGCGGCCGCCGCCTGTGCCTGGCCGACTTCTTCCGCCCGGAGGAGAGCGGCGAGCGCGACGTGGTCGCCCTGCAGGTGGTCACCATGGGCAACCGGATCTCCGAGGCCGCCAACGAGCTGTTCGCCGGCGACTCCTACCGCGACTACCTCGAACTGCACGGCCTGTCCGTGCAGTTGGCCGAGGCGCTGGCCGAGTTCTGGCACGCCCGGGTCCGCTACGAACTCGGCTTCGGCGACGAGGACCCGCAGGACGTCAAGGACATGTTCGCCCTCAAGTACCGCGGCGCGCGCTTCTCGCTCGGCTACGGCGCCTGCCCGAACCTGGAGGACCGCGCCAAGATCGCCGAACTGCTCAAGCCCGAACGGGTCGGCGTGATCCTCTCCGAGGAGTACCAGCTGCACCCCGAGCAGTCCACCGACGCCATCGTGCTGCACCACCCGGAGGCCAAGTACTTCAACGCCCGCTAGGACGGCGCGGGGAGAACTTCAACGGCAGATCATCCGTTCGCCTCGCCACCGCCCGGTGCAATCCGCTCCGGCGGGCGTATTCTTGATGATCCTGAACGGGCCGGTCCGCTCACCAGCGGGCCGGCCTGTGCCATCCCCGGACGCGGTGCGCCCGGACGACCACCCGGAAGGACGGCGCGCATGACGACGGTCTCGACCCCGGTCCGTGTCGGCGGAGACGGCGACGGCAGCGGCCTGCAGGCCGTCCTGCTCGACATGGACGGCACCCTGGTCGACACCGAGGACTTCTGGTGGCAGGCCGAGGTCGACCTGTTCGCCGAACTCGGCCACCACCTCACCGCCGAGGACCGCACCCACGTGGTCGGCGGCCCGATGACCCGCGTCATCGACTACCTGCTCACCCGCACCGGCGCCGCGATCCGCCCCGCCGACCTCGGCGCCCAGATCAACCGGCGCTTCGTGGAGCTGCTGGCCGGCGGCGTCCCGCTGATGCCCGGCGCCGAGCGGCTGCTGAACACCCTCGCCGCGCACGGCGTCCCCGCCGCCCTGGTGTCCGCCTCGCACCGGCACATCATCGACATCGTGCTGCGCAGTCTGGGCGCCCAGAACTTCGCCTTCACCGTGGCCGGCGACGAGGTGCCCCGCACCAAGCCGTTCCCCGACCCCTACCTGACCGCAGCGGCCCGCCTGGGCGCCGACCCGGCCCGCTGCGTGGTCGTCGAGGACACCCCCACCGGCGTCGCCGCCGCCGAAGCCGCCGGCTGCCCCGTCATCGCGGTGCCCTCGATCGCCGCCATCGAGCCCGGCCCCGGCCGCCTGGTGCTGCCCTCGCTCGAACAGGTCGACCTCGACGTGCTGCGCACGCTGGCCGGCGCCCGGGTGTGACCTTCGTCTCCTTCGCGGTCAATTCCGGTTCCCCTCCGCATTCGTGGGTACGCGGACCGTATCCGGCAGCAGGTATGAAAACGGGCATTGTCTGACAACTCGTCGGCCCCGAAGTGACGGCCCGCCGCCTTCCGGCCACCCAGTGTTCGAACAGTCGGTGACCGACCCGGTGCGATGTGGCACGCTACATCCGATCAGACGCCCCCTGCCGCCACCCACCGCCGACCGACCACCGGCACCGGGTGCCCATGCGGTCGCACCGACCCGTGCCCTGCCGCCCCACCCCGGTGGCCCGGACGCGGGCCGTCCTCGGGGGCGAGCCGGCCGCACGCAGTAAGGAAGACCACCCCGCATGACTACGCCCAACCGCCTGGCCGTGCTCAGCTGCGCAGCGCTCGTCGCCACCACGGCGGCCGGCTGCGCGTCCGTGGAGAAGGTCGCCAACGGCGGCGACAGCGGCGCCGCGATCACCCTGGGAACCACCAACGGCACCACGGTGCTGGACCCGGCCGGCGCGTACGACATCGGCGCCTGGCTGGTCCTCAACAACTCCTTCCAGTCGCTGCTGGCCTTCCCGCCCGGCGCGACCGTGCCGCAGCCCGACGCCGCCGAGTCCTGCCAGTTCACCGGCAGCGACACGATGACCTACAAGTGCACCCTGCGCGCCGGTCTGAAGTTCACCAACGGCCACCCGGTGACCGCCGAGGACGTCAAGTTCTCCATCGAGCGCACCAAGAAGATCGCCGACCCGACCGGTCCCAGCCCGCTGCTGTCGACCATCAAGTCGGTGGAGGCCAACGGCGAACTCGAGGTCGTCTTCCACCTGGAGACCCCCGACGCGGTGCTCCCGGCCAAGCTGGCCTCGCCGGCCGGCGCGATCGTCGACCACCAGGTCTTCCCGGCCGACAAGCTGCTCGCCAACGACAAGCTGGTCGGCTCCGGCCCGTACCGGGTGGACGCGATCGAGAACCAGGGCAAGAGCCCCAACAAGGTCACCCTCTCGCCGAACCCGACGTACCGCGGCAGTGCCACCAAGCCCGAGAACAGCAAGTTCGTCGTCCGCTACTACGAGAAGGCGGACGACCTGAAGGCCGCCCTCGACAAGGGCGAGATCGACGTCGCGGACAACGGCCTGGACCCCGCCGTGGCCGCCCAGATCAAGAACGACGACCAGTCCGGCAAGGGCAACCTGCGGGTCGCCGAGGGCGACAGCGCCGCGACCTTCTACCTGGTGTTCAACACCAAGGACGAGACGGCCGGCAAGCAGGCCGTCCGGCAGGCCGCCGCCCAGCTGGTCGACCGCAAGGCGCTCGCCCACGACGTGTACGCGGGCACCGTGCTGCCGCTGTACTCGGTCGTCCCGGCCGGCGTGGTCGGCCACAACACCGCCTTCTTCGACAAGTACGGCGAGCCGGACGTCGCCAAGGCCAAGAAGATCCTGACCGACGCGCACATCACCACCCCGGTCAAGCTCACCATGACCTGGTCCCGCTCCCGGGCCGGCGCCGCCGAGCTGGAGGCCATCAAGAAGCAGCTGGACGCCAGCGGCCTGTTCCAGGTCACGGTCCAGCAGGAGTCCGACTGGAACGCCTTCCTGGCCAACTGGTCGAACGACAGCTACCAGTCGTACCTGATCGGCTGGACCCCCGACTACGTCGACGCGGACGACTACATCAGCCCGCTGGTGGTCGAGGGCGGCGCGTTCCACAACAACTACGACAACCCGACGATCAGCACCAAGCTGGTGCCGGACTCGATCAAGCTCACCGACCGCACCGGCGGCGGCGCCTACGGCACGATCCAGAACATCCTGGCCGACGCCGTGCCGATGCTGCCGCTGTACCAGAACAAGTCCTTCTACGTGTACAAGTCCGGCGTCACCGGCGTCGACACCACCGTGGACAACACCAGCCGCTTCCGCTTCTGGCTGATCGGCCGCAACAAGAAGTAACGATTCTCCCGGCAGTACAGCGGCCCGCCACCCCACCGGGGTGACGGGCCGCAGGCCGTTCCGGCGCCTCACATCGCGCCGGGACGCACCAGACCGCTCTCGTACGCGTACACCGCCGCCTGCACCCGGTCGCGCAGCTGGAGCTTGGTCAGCACATGGCCGACGTGCGTCTTCACCGTCGTCTCCGAGACGAACAGCTCCGCCGCGATCTCCGCGTTCGACAGCCCGCGCGCCACCAGCCGCAGCACCTCCACCTCGCGCTCCGTCAGCACCGTCAGCGCCTGCGGCGGCGCCTCGTCGCCGGACGGCAGCTTGGTGGCGTACATGTCCAGCAGGCGACGGGTCACCGACGGGGCGAGCATCGCCGCGCCGTCCGCCACCACCCGGATCGCCTGCACCAGCTCCTCCGCCGGGACGTCCTTCAGCAGGAAGCCGCTGGCGCCCGCGCGCAGCGCCTCCACTACGTACTCGTCCAGGTCGAAGGTGGTCAGCACCAGCACCTTCGCCGGGCCGCTGCGGTCCGGGCCGGCGATCCGGCGGGTCGCCTCCACGCCGTCCATCCGCGGCATCCGGATGTCCATCAGCACCACGTCCGGCTGCAGCGCGCGGACCTGGTCCAGCGCCTGCTGCCCGTCGCCCGCCTCGCCGACCACCACCAGGTCGGACTCCGCCTCCAGGATCATCCGGAAACCGGTACGGAGCAGCGGCTGGTCGTCCACCAGCAGCACACGGATCGTCACCTACGACTCCTTGCGGGGATTGGTCAAAGTGGCCAGGGGCAGCGGATACGGCGGGGGAGTGCCGCCGAACTCCGGACAGCTGGACTTGTGGTCGCACCAGTCGCACAGCCGGTTGCGGGTGGCCGGGAACTCACCGGAGGCCACCGCCGCCGAGATCGCCTCCCACAGCGCCTCCAACTTCCGCTCCACGGCCAGCAGATCGGCCTCGTCCGGGTCGTACGTCACCACGTCGCCGCCGCCGCCGAGATACACCAGCTGCAGCCGCTTGGGGACCACGCCCTTCCACCGCCACACCACCAGCGCGTAGAACTTCATCTGGAACATCGCCTTGCCCTCGAAGTCCCGCGAGGGCGCCCGGCCGGTCTTGTAGTCCACCAGCCGCACCTCGCCGGACGGCGCGACGTCCACCCGGTCGATGTAGCCGCGCAGCAGCAGGCCCGAGGCCAGCGCGGTCTCCACGTACAGCTCCCGCTCCACCGGGTGCAGCCGGGTCGGGTCCTCCAGCCGGAACCACTTCTCCACCAGCTTCTCGGCGTCGCCCAGCCAGCCCGCCAGCCGCTCCGGCTCCTCCGGGAACAGTTCGGCCAGCTCCGGCCGTTCCCCGAGCAACCGCTCCCACTGCGGGGCCAACAACCCCCGGGCCCGCTCGGGGGTGCGCTCGGCCGGCGGATGGTCGAAGAGCCGCTCCAGCACCGCGTGCACCAGCGTCCCCCGGGTGGCCGCCGCACTCGGCGGCTCCGGCAGCCGGTCGATCACCCGCAGCCGGTACAACAACGGGCAGGTCATGAAGTCACCCGCCCGGGACGGCGACAGCCCGGTCGGCGCGGCCGCCGGACGGGCAGTGGGCGTGGGGTCGGTCTGCTGCATGCCCCGACCCTATTGCACCGCACCGACACCTCGGTCGAAGAGGTGGGTATGGCACAGGACAGAGGGGTGCGCCGAGGCAGCGGGCGCGAGATCACGTAGCGTACGAGGGACCACAGGGTTCGCGGAGGGAGCACGGTGAACGACACCAAGGGGCGGGAACCCGGGACACCGGACTCGCCGGAGGGCGGCGACGCGCCCCGCGGCGGCATCCTGATGGGCCGCCCGTTCGGCGTCCCCGTCTACGTCACGCCGTCCTGGTTCCTGGTCGCCGCACTGATCACCTGGATCTTCGGCAGCCGGCTCGCCGACGTGCTGCCGGGCCTCGGCGGCGCCCGCTACCTGCTCGCCTTCTCCTTCGCCGTCGCCTTCTACGGCTCGGTGCTGATCCACGAACTCGCCCACACCCTGGTCGGCCTGCGCTACAAGCTCGGCGTGCGTCGCATCCAGCTCCAGTTCCTCGGCGGCGTCTCCGAGATCGAGAAGGAGGCCGACCGGCCCTGGCGCGAGTTCTGGCTCGCCCTGGTCGGCCCGCTGCTCTCGCTGGCCCTGGCCGGCGCCTTCTGGGCCGGCTTCCAGGCCGTCGAGGCCGCCACCGTCCCCGGCGTCCTGCTGGCCGGGCTGATGATCTCCAACCTGGTCGTCGCCGTCTTCAACCTGCTGCCCGGCCTCCCGCTGGACGGCGGACGGATGCTGCGCGCCGTCGTCTGGGCCGCCACCGGCGACCCCATGAAGGGCACCCTGGCCGCCGTCTGGACCGGCCGCGCCCTCGCCGTCGCCGTCGTCCTCGGCCTGCCCGTCATCGGCGCCGCCCAGAACGCCGAACGCTCCACCGGCGAGGCCATGCTCGACGGCGTCCTCGCCGCCATCCTCGGCTTCATCATCTGGCAGGGCGCCGGCAACTCCCTGCGCAACGCCCGCCTCAAGCAGATCCTGCCCGACCTCAAGGTCCGCGACCTGGCCCGCCGCAGCATCGACGTCACCGCCGACACCCCCCTCGGCGAAGCCCTCCGCCGCGCCCACGAGGCCCGCGCCGGCGCGCTCGTCGTGGTCGACGGCCGCGGCGAACCCACCGCCCTGGTCAAGGAATCCGCCGTCCACAACGTCCCCGAGCACCGCCGCCCCTGGGTCGCCGTCTCCGCCGTCGCCCGCGACCTGGAACCCGGCCACACCGTCCCCGTCGACCTGGCCGGCGAACAGATCCTGGAGACCCTGCGCCGCGCCCCCGCCTCCGAATACCTCGTCGTCCGTGCCGACGGCACCGTCTACGGCGTGCTCTCCCTCGCCGACCTCGAACGCCGCCTCACCGCCGCGCTGCTCGGCCGCCCGACCGTCTGAACCGATCATGTGGTCGGGGGAGCCCTCCGGCTCCCGTAGGATGGCCCCCATGTCCGAACCGACCGGTGCCGCCCGCCGACGCGGGCCCTTCCAGGTCGGGGACCAGGTCCAGCTGACCGACCCCAAGGGCCGCCACTACACGTTCACGCTCCAGGC
Organism: Kitasatospora sp. NPDC004531; assembly: GCF_053602195.1. Lineage (NCBI taxonomy): Bacteria > Bacillati > Actinomycetota > Actinomycetes > Kitasatosporales > Streptomycetaceae > Kitasatospora > Kitasatospora sp. NPDC004531. Next base: position 29,171 of record NZ_JBSGDD010000076.1, read on the forward strand.
CGGGAACCAGTTCCACACCCACAAGGGTGCGTTCCCGCACGACGAGCTGATCGGCGCTCCCGAGGGCACGGTCGTCCGCACCACGGGAAACGTCCCGTACCTCGCGCTGCGCCCCCTGCTCCCCGACTACGTCCTCTCCATGCCCCGCGGCGCGGCCGTGATCTACCCCAAGGACGCGGGGCAGATCCTGGCCATGGCCGACATCTTCGCCGGCGCGAGGGTGGTGGAGGCGGGCGTCGGATCCGGCGCCCTGTCCACCTACCTGCTGCGCGCCGTCGGCGACACCGGCATGCTCGCCTCCTACGAACGGCGTGAGGACTTCGCGGACATCGCCCGCGGCAACGTCGAACGCTACTTCGGCGGCCCGCACCCCGCGTGGAAGCTCACCGTCGGCGACCTCCAGGACAACCTGGTCGAGACCGACGTCGACCGCGTCATCCTCGACATGCTCGCCCCCTGGGAGTGCCTGGACGTCGCCTCCAAGGCGCTCGTCCCCGGCGGCCTGATCTGCTGCTACGTGGCCACCACCACGCAGATGTCCCGCACCGTCGAGGCGCTGCGCGAGCACGGCACCTTCACCGAGCCGCAGGCCTGGGAGACCATGGTCCGCACCTGGCACCTCGAAGGCCTCGCCGTCCGCCCCGACCACCGCATGATCGGCCACACCGGCTTCCTGCTCACCGCCCGCCGCCTCGCTGACGGCGTCGAGCCCCCGCTGCGCCGCCGCCGCCCCGCGAAGGGCGCCTACGGCGAGGACTACGACGCGGCCGAGCCCGAACTCACGCTCGCGGAGCGGGCCGCGGTCCGCAAGGCGCAGCGGGAGGCTGCGGCGCACGACGGTCGCGACCTGAGCTAGGGCAGTCTGGGGCGCGGGGAACTGCGCGGGAAGGGAGCGCACATCAGCTGGGTCGCGATCAAGTGCAGGTCATTGTCCTGCGTCGCGACCTTGCGGAGGTGGTGCGTTCCCCCTCGCGCCGTTCCCCGCGCCCCTGTTTTCGCACCCACCCGCTATCGAGCCTCCGCTTCCCGTTGTGCGAAAATGCGGGCACCGGAAGGGGAGTTCGTGGTGCATGCGCAGGCGGGGTTGAAGCACTGGGTGCTGGTCGCGGCGGGCTGTGCCGCGGTCGTCGGTGGGGCGCTGGGGGCGACGTCGGCGACCGGGGCGGTGGTGACGACGTCCCACCAGGCCGAGGCGGTGCCGGTGCCGGAGATCGACCTGGCGAAGGTCCAACTGCCCATGGAGTGCGGGCCGTTCCCCGTCGCGGTGAGCCTGAAGGCGTCGGCCGCGGTGGGCGGGAAGCCGCTCGCGGTGCTGGCCGCGCACTGCCAGGCCGACATGGGGACGCCGCCGGACCAGGTGTTCGTGGTCGAAGGCGCGGGCCGGCCGGTCGAGTTGCTGTCCGACCGGGACGGGTACACGTTGACCGAGCTGGCGATCCGCAGCGACGGGTCGATCCGGGGCGCCGCCCGCGGCTACTCCTCGGACGAGGTGCCGCGCTACTCGCCGGACGTCAAGGTCGAGTTGGTGTGGACGAAGGCCAACGGCGGGTGGGCGAAGGCCGAGACCCGCACCCCCGCCCACGCCGCCTGACGGACCGTCAGTCCGCGTCGGGGCCGTACACCTCGACGCCGTCGGCGGCCCGGCGGACGTGGATGCAGTCGCCGGGGCAGTCCTTCACGGAGTCCACGACGTCCTGGAGCAGCGTGAGCGGGACGGGCACCGTCTCGCCGGGCTGCTGGCGCAACTCGTCGTCCTCGCCCTTCACATAGGCGAGTCCGTCGATGTCGAGTTCGAAGACCTCGGGCGCGTACTGTGCGCAGATCCCGTCCCCGGTGCACAGATCCTGGTCGATCCAGACTTCGAGTGCCTCGCCAGTCCCCGCCATTGCCCCTGCCGTTTCTGCTCCGGTTGCCCCGCATTCGGGGACATTCCTGTCACGATACATCCGCGCTGCTTTGAACCGTTGAGGGGTGGGCATCTCCTCTGTCAGAGGGGAAGCGCGCAGGGCGAACATCGGACACGCCCGATCCATCTTTCTGATCTAGGGGTTTACATGACCCTGGTCCCAGGTAGGTTTGGGTCGTCCAGCTCCCCCAGGAGGAGGTGAGGACCGTGGCAGCCCACGATGACGACTACGACCGCAGCGCCGGCAGGCCCGCACGGGGGTCCGACGAGGCCGCGCAGGTCTCCTACCTCGAGCAGGAGATCGCTGTGCTTCGGCGCCGGCTCGCCGATTCTCCGCGCAGCTCAAGGGTGCTTGAGGAGCGGATCGTCGAGCTGCAGACCAACCTGGCCGGTGTGACCGCCCAGAACGAGAGGCTCGTCGCCACCCTGCGCGAGGCCCGCGACCAGATCGTGGCCCTCAAGGAGGAGGTGGACCGGCTCGCCCAGCCGCCCGCCGGCTTCGGGGTGTTCCTCGAGAAGAACGAGGACGGCACGGCCGACATCTTCACCGGCGGCCGCAAGCTCCGGGTCAACGTCAGCCCCGGCGTGGAGCTGGAGGAGCTGCGCCGCGGCCAGGAGGTGATGCTCAACGAGGCGCTGAACGTCGTCGAGGCGATGGAGTTCGAGCGGATCGGCGAGATCGTCACCCTCAAGGAGCTACTGGAGGGCGGCGACCGCGCGCTCGTGGTCGGGCACACCGACGAGGAGCGGGTGGTGCGCCTGGCCGAGCCGATGCGCGAACTCACCCTGCGGGCGGGCGACGCGCTGCTGCTGGAGCCGCGCTCCGGCTACGTGTACGAGGTGGTGCCGAAGTCCGAGGTCGAGGAACTGGTCCTCGAAGAGGTCCCGGACATCGACTACCGGCAGATCGGCGGCCTGTCCAACCAGATCGAGCAGATCCGGGACGCGGTGGAGCTGCCGTACCTGCACGCCGACCTGTTCAAGGAGTTCGAGCTGCGCCCGCCCAAGGGCGTGCTGCTGTACGGCCCGCCCGGCTGCGGCAAGACGCTGATCGCCAAGGCCGTCGCCAACTCGCTGGCCAAGAAGGTCGCCGAGGTGACGGGCCGGCCGCAGGGCAAGAGCTACTTCCTGAACATCAAGGGCCCCGAGCTGCTCAACAAGTACGTGGGCGAGACCGAGCGGCAGATCCGCCTGGTCTTCCAGCGGGCCCGGGAGAAGGCGAGCGAGGGCACGCCGGTCATCGTGTTCTTCGACGAGATGGAGTCGCTGTTCCGCACCCGCGGCTCCGGCGTCAGCTCGGACGTGGAGAACACCATCGTCCCGCAGCTGCTGGCGGAGATCGACGGCGTGGAGGGCCTGGAGAACGTCATCGTGATCGGCGCCTCCAACCGCGAGGACATGATCGACCCGGCGATCCTGCGGCCCGGCCGGCTGGACGTCAAGATCAAGATCGAGCGGCCGGACGCCGAGGCGGCCAAGGACATCTTCTCCAAGTACCTCAAGGACTCGCTGCCGTTCCACCCCGACGACGTCAAGGAGCACGACGGCTCGGTGCCCGCCACCGTCGCCGCGATGATCCAGTCGGTGGTCGAGCGGATGTACTCCGAGACCGAGGAGAACCGGTTCCTGGAGGTCACCTACGCCAACGGTGACAAGGAAGTGCTGTTCTTCAAGGACTTCAACTCCGGCGCGATGATCCAGAACATCGTCGACCGGGCGAAGAAGATGGCGATCAAGGACTTCCTCGACCACGGCCAGCGCGGCCTTCGGGTCTCCCACCTGCTCGCCGCCTGCGTGGACGAGTTCAAGGAGAACGAGGACCTGCCCAACACCACCAACCCGGACGACTGGGCCCGCATCTCCGGCAAGAAGGGCGAGCGGATCGTGTTCATCCGCACCCTCGTCACCGGCAAGCAGGGCGCCGAGTCCGGTCGCTCCATCGACACTGTCGCCAACACGGGGCAGTACCTGTAGCACGCGCACCACCCCGTCCGGTTGCGGCGCCAGGCACGGCTCCGCAACCGGACGGCGCGTCTGCACCGGCAGTACCGACAGGTCAGGAGGGCCGCATGACCGTACGGCGCGTGATGGGGATCGAGACCGAGTACGGCATCTCCGTGCCCGGCCACCCCAACGCCAACGCCATGCTCACCTCGTCCCAGATCGTCAACGCGTACGCGGCGGCGATGCACCGGGCGCGGCGCGCCCGCTGGGACTTCGAGGAGGAGAATCCGCTGCGCGACGCCCGGGGCTTCGACCTCGCCCGGGACGTGGCGGACGCCAGCCAGCTCACCGACGAGGACATCGGCCTGGCCAACGTCATCCTCACCAACGGCGCCCGGTTCTACGTCGACCACGCGCACCCCGAGTACTCCTCGCCCGAGGTGACCAACCCGCGCGACGCGGTGCTCTGGGACAAGGCCGGCGAGCGGATCATGGCCGAGGCCGCCGCCCGCGCGCTGGAACTGCCGGGCGGGCAGCGGATCCTGCTCTACAAGAACAACACCGACAACAAGGGCGCCTCCTACGGCACCCACGAGAACTACCTGATGCAGCGGGCCACCCCGTTCGCCGACATCGTCCGCCACCTCACGCCGTTCTTCGTCTCCCGCCAGGTGGTGTGCGGGGCCGGCCGGGTCGGGATCGGGCAGGAGGGCGGCGGGCACGGCTTCCAGATCAGCCAGCGCGCCGACTACTTCGAGGTCGAGGTCGGCCTGGAGACCACCCTCAAGCGCCCCATCATCAACACCCGCGACGAGCCGCACGCCGACGCCGAGAAATACCGGCGGCTGCACGTGATCATCGGCGACGCCAACCTCTCCGAGATCTCCACCTACCTCAAGCTCGGCACCACCGCACTGGTCCTGTCGATGATCGAGGACGGCTTCATCAACGTCGACCTCGCCGTCGACCAGCCGGTGCGCACCCTGCACCGGATCTCCCACGACCCGGAGCTGAAGCACCTGGTGTCGCTGCGCTCCGGGCGCAAGCTCACCGCCGTCCAGTTGCAGATGGAGTACTGCGAGCTGGCCCGCAAGTACGTCGAGGACCGCTTCGGGCAGGACGCCGACGACCAGACCATGGACGTGCTGGCCCGCTGGGAGGACGTGCTGGGCCGGCTGGAGCGCGACCCGATGAGCCTGTCCCGGCAGCTCGACTGGGTCGCCAAGAAGGAGATCCTGGAGGGCTACCGCCTGCGGGACGCCCTGACCTGGGAGAGCCCCCGGCTCCAGCTGGTCGACCTCCAGTACAGCGACGTCCGCCCCGACAAGGGCCTGTACAACCGCCTGGAGGCGCGCGGCCGGATGGAGCGCCTGCTCACCGAGGACGAGGTGCTGCGCGCCGTCTCCCAGCCGCCCGAGGACACCCGCGCCTACTTCCGCGGCCGCTGCCTGGAGCAGTACGCCGACCACGTGGCCGCCGCGTCCTGGGATTCCGTCATCTTCGACCTGCCCGGGCACGACAGCCTCCAGCGGGTGCCCACCATGGAGCCGCTGCGCGGCACCAAGGCCCACGTCAAGGAACTGCTCGACCGGTGCCGCACCGCCGAGGATCTGGTGCGGGTCCTCTCCGGCGGGTAACTTTTCGATCACCACGGGTGAACATTCCCGTACGGGGAATCATTCAGGTGAGCAACGAGCGTTGTACGGGAACACCGAGCGAGCGGGGTGAGGAAAATGGCGGAGAAGGACACCGGGGGCGGCCAGCAGCGGGCCAGCCGTTCCTCCGAGGAGGTCGAGGAGCAGGCCGCGGAAACCCAGGCCTCGGACGACCTCAAGGAGCGTCAGGAAAAGCTCAGCGACGACGTCGACGCGGTCCTGGACGAAATCGACGAGGTGCTGGAATCCAACGCCGAGGATTTCGTGCGCGGATTCGTGCAGAAGGGCGGCGAGTGAGAGGGGGGAACCCCTTTCCGACCGAAAAGAGCACGGCGAGCGCCGCAGGTGTGCCCTGAGCGCGCCTGCGGCCTCGCCTTCTCTCGGCCCGCCACCGAAAACGTGGATCCGGCCCCCGGAGCGGGTAGGGTCCGGGGCACAACTCCAACTTTGGATCTTCGATCTGGAAGGACACGTGTGGAAGCCAACCTCAGTGGCACCGGGCGTCTACCGGCTGCCTTCCTCACCCCCGGTTCCTCCTCGTTCATGGACTTCCTCGACAGCCACGCGCCGCAGCTGCTCCCGGGGCGGCGCACGCTGCCGGAGGGCGTGACGGTCGAGGCGCCGCACGGCACCACCATCGTCTCCGCGGTCTTCGAGGGCGGCGTGGTGCTCGCCGGCGACCGCCGGGCCACCATGGGCAACGTCATCGCCCAGCGCGACATGGAGAAGGTCTTCCCAGCCGACGAGTACAGCGCCGTCGGCATCGCCGGCACCGCCGGCCTGGCCATCGAGATGGTGCGCCTGTTCCAGCTGGAGCTGGAGCACTACGAGAAGATCGAGGGCACCGTGCTCTCCTTCGAGGGCAAGGCCAACCGGCTCACCACCATGATCCGGTCCAACCTGGCGATGGCCATGCAGGGCCTCGCCGTCGTCCCGGTCTTCGCCGGCTACGACCTCGACCTCGGCCGCGGCCGGATCTTCACCTACGACGTCACCGGCGGCCGCTCCGAGGAGCGGGCCGGCTTCGCCGCCACCGGCTCCGGCTCGGTGTTCGCCCGCGGCGCCATGAAGAAGCTCTACCGGGAGGGGATGACCGCCGAACAGGCCGCCACCCTCACCGTCCAGGCGCTGTACGACGCCGCCGACGACGACTCGGCGACCGGCGGCCCGGACCTCGCCCGCAAGATCTTCCCGATCGTCACGCTGATCACCGAGGACGGCTTCCGCCGGCTCGACGAGCAGGAGGTCGCCGCGATCGCGGTCTCCATCACCGACCAGCGGCGCGAGCACCCCAACGGCCCGCAGGCCCCGCTGCTCTGAGTCCGCCTCAACCACCCGAAGGGAGACCGGCGGTGTCCACGCCGTTCTACGTCTCGCCCCAGCAGGCCATGGCGGACCGCGCGGAGTACGCCCGCAAGGGCATCGCGCGCGGACGCAGCGTGGTCGTGCTCACCTACGCCGACGGCATCGTCTTCGTCGCGGAGAACACCTCCCGCGCCCTGCACAAGGTCTCCGAGATCTACGACAAGATCGCGTTCGCCGCGGTCGGCCGCTACAACGAGTTCGAGAACCTGCGGATCGGCGGCGTGCGCTACGCCGACCTGCGCGGCTACTCCTACGACCGGGCCGACGTCACCGCCCGCGGCCTGGCCAACGTGTACGCCCAGACCCTGGGCACCATCTTCTCCTCGGTCGGGGAGAAGCCCTACGAGGTCGAGCTGATCGTCGCCGAGGTCGGCCGCACCGACGCCGACGACCAGATCTACCGGCTCACCCCCGACGGCTCGGTGGTGGACGAGAAGAACGCCGTCGTGGTCGGCGGCAACGCCGACTCCATCGGCAACTACCTCGGCCAGCGCCACCGGGCCGGCCTGAGCCTCGCCGAGGCGCTCAAGCTCGCCGTCGACGGCCTGGCCCGCGACCCCAACGGCGGCAGCCCGCGCACCCTGACGCCCGAACAGCTGGAGGTCGCCGTCCTCGACCGCAAGCGGGTCCAGCAGCGCAAGTTCAAGCGCATCCTGGGCGGCCAGCTGTCCCGGCTGCTCAGCGGCGACGAGAGCGCCGCCGCCGACGAGGACGAAGGCACCACCGCCGAATGACCGCGTACGGCGGCCCGCCCCCTGCCGGGC